>NZ_JBOFOC010000016.1:0-100116 GCF_051659245.1 Microbulbifer sp. | reverse complement strand
GGCACTGACTTAAGCGCAAATGGCCTTATTTGTAGGGTGGATAAGCGAAGCGCATCCACCAGTTACAAGGCCTGGGGCGGCGGATGCGCTTCGCTTATCCGCCCTACGGGAGCCGGAAACCGCTTAAGTCAGTGCCATTGGTCCCTGTCACTTTTCTATCGGCCCACCCCTGTTGTAGGAGCGGTCCGGCCGGGAGCGGTCCGGCCGCTCCTACAAGGAACTAGAAGAACTGTCTCGTATGCACAAGCTCCCTAGTCTTCGCCCTCCGGCACAAACTTGGACAGCAGGCGGATATAAGCCACCTGGTAGTCGTTGTGATTCTCCGTTACCGCCCAGGAGTTCAGTGGCCAACTGGTGTTGAAGTCGAGGTAGGACTTCTGTGCGGGCTGGTCGGCGGGCGGTGAGGGCGGCGCTGTACCGCAGCGGGCGTTGTTCTCGGGACTGTTGCAACTGTTGGGGCAGCAGGCGTCCCAGTCGTAACTGGGATTGGGGCCGCCCACCAGGAAGCCCGGTGCGGGCCCGTAGGAGGATTCGCTGACGGAATCCCATTCCGGGCTGCCGTCGGAGAACCAGGAGTGGTAGAAGCTGTCGATGGAATTCTCCGCGCCGAACTCTCCCATATTGGAGAGATACGCCTTGCCCAGCGGGTTGACCCCGTGCAGATAGTTCAGGTGGCGCAGCGCGGCATTGCGCGCTTCCGCTTCACCGGGGCCGCCGGCACCGAACTGGTACTGGTCGTAGAAGAGGTTGCCCTGGTGCGCGTGGGTGCGGTTGCTGCCCCAGGTGTAAACCTGTATGTGGGCGCGGTAGGCTTCCCGGTCGCTGTTTACCGCGGGCCAGTTGTCTCCCCCCTGGTCCAGGGAGTTTCCGTAAGCCGTGCGGATATTATTCGCCACCTGGGTGGATACGCCGTCCAGGGAAGCGAAGTAGAGCAGGGCGTGTTGAATTTCCGCTTCCCATACGGAGGCGTTGTTCTGTTCAATCAGGCGGGCGCCCTCATAGTTGTCTTCCACAAACTGCCGGTAATCGGTATTGCCCGTGCTTTGGTACAGGTAGATGGCGGCAATCAGGCTTTTGGCAAAGCGGCCGTAGTCATCCGTCTCCTGTTCACCGGCGGCGAGGCCGTTATCGGAGTTTCTGAAAGTCACTTCGGGATTCGTCTGCGCCCACTGCCAGGCGTTTTCCGCTCTTTCACTCAGGTCCGCGGCGTAACTCCCCAGGCCCTGGATCTGGCCCAGGATATGGCTGCCGAGGGCGAAAGCGGCGGCGCTGCTCAGTGTGGCGGCGGTGGTCGCCGGGCCGTAGGTGGTGGGACCGGTGGCGTCAGAGGGCGGGCTGGCGTGGGCCAGGTCCATCACCGAGAGCACGGAGCCGTCCGCTTCCTGCATGCGAATCAGCCAGTCCATCCCCCATTTCACTTCGTCGAGCAGGTCGGGGATACCGTTGCCGGATTCCGGAATATTGAAATCGTCCGTCCAGACCCCGGGGTTTTCCCGATAGCTGTGCAGCAGCGTGGTCAGGTAGGAGGCGTGCCAGTTGGTGTACTTGTTGTAGTCCCCGGCATCGAACCAGCCGCCGCGCAGATCGCGCTGGGTGTCTGCATTGCCGGTGTCGCTGAACAAACGGGCTTCCGGGTCCTGGCCCGCACCCAGGTGGCTGGCGCCATCAGTCCAGCGGGCATCGGCGTAGGGTGCTTCTTTGGCGAAGCCGGCGCGCTGGTAGTAGAAAGTGCGCACCGCCTGCACCAGCACGGGCCGGTAGACGTCGTCGGCTATGCGGAAGACGGGGGAGCGCAACTGGTTTTCGGTGTCCACCACCCTATAGTTGCCGGGGCGGGTAACCGCGCTGAAATCCAGGTGCCAAACCCGGTCGCCGGAGTTATCCGCGGTGGCGCCGCCATTCCAGGCCTGGGGCCCGACGGTGAGTACTACTTCGTCGCTTTCGGTATCCACCACTTGATAGCTGTCGGCCGGGGTATATTCCCGGTCGCCGTCAAAGCCCTGTTGCGGATCGCGCAGCACGGCCACTTTTTCCGATTCCGGCAGATAGCCGAACTGATCGACGACGATAAAACCGCTGAGAGCCAGGTTCCCCGGGTCGCCACCGCTGGAGCTGCTTCCAGAACTGCTACTACTTCCAGAGCTACTGCTACTTCCAGAGCTACTGCTACTTCCGGAACTGCTGCTGCCACCGTCTCCAGCATCACTTCCGCCGCCGCCTCCACAGGCGGATAAGAGAAAACAGAGCAGCAGGAAGGAAAAGGATGAGAATAGTTGTCTGTTCATTGGTCGCATTTATTGTTGGTTATTTTTCAGAATTATATGATTCTTCATATGTTAGCGCTATCGTACAACTTTTCTGAACCGTGACAGGGGTCACGAAATCGGCGTAAGGGTCAGGGCCGAATAAAAAGGGCCGCAAAAGCGGCCCAAAAAAAGCCGCTGGCCGGGCCGGATTCCTGTGAATCCGATCCGGCCAGCGGCCATGCTGTACGTTAGCTGGCAGTTATTCGCTGTCGGCTTTCACAAATTTGGAAAGCAGGCGGATATAAGCCACTTGATAATTGTTGTGGTTCTCTGTCACCGCCCAGGAGTTCAGCGGCCAACTGGTGTTGAAGTCGAGGTAGGACTTCTGTGCGGGCTGGCCGAAGGGCGGCTCGGGGGGAGCCACGCCACAGCGGGCATTGTTCTCGGGGCTGCCGCAACTGTTGGGGCAGCAGGCGTCCCAGTCGTAACTGGGATTGGGGCCGCCCACCAGGAAGCCCGGTGCGGGCCCATAGGAGGATTCGCTGACAGAGTCCCACTGAGGGCTGCCGTCGGAGAACCAGGAGTGGTAGAAGCTGTCGACGGAATTCTCTGCACCGAACTCTCCCATATTGGACAGATAGACCTTGCCCTGCGGATTGACGCCGTGCAGGTAGTTCAGATAGCGCTGTGCGGCATTGCGGGCTTCGGCAGCCCCCGGAGCTCCCGCACTGAACTGAAACTGGTCCAGAAACAGGTTGCCCTGTGCGGCGTGGCCGCGGTTACTGCCCCAGGTATATTCCGGGATGCTGGCCCGGTAGGCGTCGACGTCGCCGTTTACCGCCGGCCAGTTGGCGTCACCGTCCATGGCCGCTTGGTAAGCGCTGCGGATGGCCGAGGCCACTTCGCTGGAAACCCCTTCGAGCGCACTGAAATAGAGCAGCGCATGCTGGATTTCCGTTTCCCAGATGGAGGCCCAGCTCCACTGCACCAGATGGGCTTCCTGGTAGTTGCTCTCCACATACTGGCGGTACTCGCCCTTGCCGGTGGCCCGGTACAGATTGGTGGCGGCGATCAGACTTTTCGCGAAGCGCCCGTATTCATCCACTTCCTGCTCGCCGGCGGCGACGCCGTTGTCGGAGTTTCTGAAGGTCACTTCGGGATTCGCCTGCGCCCACTGCCAGGCGTCTTCCGCCCTTTCACTCAGGTCCGCGGCGTAACTCTCCAGGCCCTGGATCTGGCCCAGGATATGGCTGCCGAGAGCGAAAGCGGCGGCGCTGCTGTAGGTGGCGGCGGTGGTCGCGGGGCCGTAGGTGGTGGGGCCTGTGGCGGAAGAGGGGGGGCTGGCGTGGGACAGGTCCATCACGGAAAGCACGGAGCCGTCTGCCTCCTGCATGCGCACCAACCAGTCCATCCCCCATTTCACTTCGTCGAGCAGATCGGGGATACCGTTACCGGATTCCGGAATATTGAAATCGTCGGTCCACGCAGCGGGGTTTTCCCGATAGCTGTGCAGCAGGGCGATCAGGTAGTCCGCGTGCCAGTTGGTGTACTTGTTGTAGTCCCCGGCATCGTACCAGCCGCCACGCAGGTCGCGCTGGGTGGCCGCATTGCCGGTGTCGTTGAACAAACGGGCCTCCGGGTCCTGGCCCGCGCCCAGGTGGCTGGCGCCATCAGTCCAGCGGGCATCGGCGTAGGGCGCCTGTTTGGCGAAGCCGGCACGCTGGTAGTAGAAGCTGCGTACCGCCTGCACCAGAACCGGGCGGTAGATGTCACTGCCGATGCGGAAGGTGGGAGAGCGCAGTTCGTTGGTATCGTCCGCCAGCAGGTAGTCGCCGGGGGCTGTGACCGGGGAGAAGTCCAGGTGCCACACGCGGTCACCTGAGTTGTCGGCGGTGGCGCCGCTGTTCCATGCAACCGGTTGCGCGCTGTAGACCACTTCACCGCTGTCTGCGTCCACCACTTTGAAGGTCGCGGCGGGCATATATTCACCGGCGCTGTCGTACCCCTGCTGCGGGTCCCGCAGTACCGCGACTTTTTCGCTGTTGGGCAGGTAGCCGAACTGGTCCACGGTAATAAAGCTACTGGTTTCGTAGCCCTGATAATCGCCGCCGGAACTGCTGGAAGACGACGAGGAGCTCGAAGAAGAGCTCGAAGAAGAGCTCGAAGATGAGCTCGAAGAAGAGCTCGAAGAAGAGCTCGAAGAAGAGCTTGAGGATGACGAGGAACTTGAAGAAGAGCTCGAAGAGCTGCTGCTCGAGGAGCTGCTGGAAGAGCTGGAGCTGCTCGAAGAACTCGAGCTGCTCGACGATGAACTGGACGAGCTGCCACCGCCATCATCTCCTGCCACAGTCACCGGTACCGGTGAGATACCGCCCGGAGTAGTCAGAAAACCGATATTGACCTGGCCGTCAACGCCGATGGTGCCGTTGTAATCCACCGGCTCCACCACGTAGCGGCTGCCCGCGTGGGAAACGATGATGCCGTTCCAGATCTGGGTGATCTCCACATCCAGGTCGAACTCCACGGTCCAATCGGAAAGCGGTACCGGATCATCATTGAGTATAACAATTTCGCCTTGGGCGCCTTGCCCCCAGTCATTGGCAATATTCATGTTTGCCTGAGCGGCGAATACCGATGGTGCCGCAAGACACATACTGAAAAATAAACTTTTATGTGGTAACCGCATGATACGGATCTCCTTTTCACTGCTTTTGATTATGCGATGCGATACAAGCCTATTATTGTTAATGTGAAATATATGATTTTTGGGGTGGTACCGCTATCATCGGCGGGGAGGAAAGGGCCAAAGTTGAACCGGCGTCACGAATGGTCGATACGAAAGCACAATAAATCGGCAAGGTGGCCGTGCACACCGCCCGGAGCTGGCACGGGTTTCAGGCTCTACTGAAATCTACTTTGTTATACTCCGCCGCCCATCGCAGACAACCCACGGCAAAGTCCACCAACTCCCATGACCAGCAGTTTCCTACAGCGCCTGCGCCGCGAGCAGGGTCTTCCCGATACACCCGACACGCGGCGGCTCCACTACCGGCTGTCACAGGACGGGCGCAGGCTCAGCCTGCTGCTGGCAAAGCCGCTGGCAGGCGGGCAGTTGGAAAACCCCAGCGCTTACCGGCTGCAGCCGGCGCATTGGCAGCGGCCGCCGGGGTTTCTCGATGGGGACGACCTGGCGGCGCTGCCGCAACTGCACCAGCTGTGCCCGCGGGAAGCGGAGGAGGGCGGTTACCGGCTGCCCGTCACGACCCCGCTGAGCCTGCTGCGGGCCCTGGCGGAAAGCGGCCGCCTGCTGCTCGCGGACGCCGGCCCCCTGGCGTGGGGCAGTCCCGAAGCGGTGCCTTTCGGCTGGCAGACAGATGAACTGGGCCGCCAGCGCCTGGATTGGCAGCCCTCCCCCGGCCAGTTGCTGCTGCCCTGCGATCCCCCCGCCTGCCTGGTACCGCAGCGGCGCCAGCTGGTGCCGGTGGCCGATGTGCCCGCGGCGAGCGCGCGGGAGTGGCTGCGTCGACGGCCGCAATTGGCGCCGGAACAGTTGAATCAATTTCTCTCCCGCTACTGCGACGAGCTGGAGGCCGCCGGGCTGCCCCTGCCGCGGGCGCTGCCGGAGCGGCGCCTTGCCGCTGAGCCGCAGCCGCTGCTGGCGCTGTCCAGTGCCGGCGGCGCCGACCGGTTGCGGCTGCACTTTGTCTACCGCTGGCAGCAAGTGGAATGCCGCGTGGACGCCGGCGACGATGAAAGTTTCGGCCGCTACCACCCCGAGAGCGGCGAACTGCTGCGTTTCCAGCGCGACCGGAGTAAAGAAACCGCCTACAGGCGCGCCCTTGAGCAAGCGCTGGTGGAATACAACCCGCGCCTCCCGTCCCCCGACGCCTGGGAATTCCCCGACTGGCGCGACCCCATGACCAACGCCCTGCCGGCATTACGGGCGCAGGGCTGGCTGGTGGAAATCGCCCCCGACTTTCGCCAGCACTTTATCGCCCCCGGGGCCGTGCACCTGGAGGCGGCACCGGAGGGCGTGGACTGGTTCGAGCTGGCACTGCAGGTGGAAGTGGACGGCGAACTGTTGCCGCTGATGCCACTGCTCGCCGACTGCGCGCGCCGCTACAGCCGCGCACAGCTCGAAGTGCTCGGCGGCGATTTGCCCCTGGCCTTGCCAGACGGCCGCCAGTTGCTGCTGCCCGCCGCGCGCCTGGCCCGTTGGCTGGCACTGCTCGGCGAACTCTGTTTCGAGGAGGCCGCCGGTGAACGGCTGCGCCTGCCGCGGGCGCAACTGGACCGCCTGCATTATCTGGCGGATGACGAGCTGGAGGTGTCCGCCGAGGCCGAGGCGCTGGTGGAGGGTGTGCGCAGGCACCTTGCGCCTGCCGCGCCGCCGCGCCTGCCAGAGGAATGGTGCGCGACCCTGCGCCCCTATCAACTGCAGGGCCTGGCTTGGCTGCAACAGCGGCGCGCGCTGCAGACCGGCGGCCTGCTGGCGGACGATATGGGGTTGGGCAAGACAGTGCAGCTGCTGGCCCACCTGAGCGTCGAGCGGGCGGCCGGGCGCCTGGCGCCACCGGCGCTGGTGGTGGCTCCCAGCAGCCTGCTGGACAACTGGCTGCGGGAGGCGGAGCGATTCGCCCCGCGGTTGCGGGTGGAGCTGGTGCGCGGCCCCGGGCGCCACCGGCGCTGGCAACGGCTGGGCGAAAACCATCTGCTGCTCACCTCCTACGCGCTGCTGGCCAGGGACCTGGAGCACTGGCGCGCGCAGCCTCTGAGCGCCGTGATCCTGGACGAGGCCCAGGCCATCAAGAACGCCCACAGCCAGATGGCCGGCTGCGCCCGGGAGTTGCAGGCGGACTACCGGCTCTGCCTTACCGGCACCCCGGTGGAAAACCACCTGGGCGAGCTCTGGTCCCTGTTCGAGTTTATGCTGCCCGGATTCCTCTCCACCGAGGCCAGCTTCAACCGCTGCTACCGCAAGCCCATTGAAAGGGACGGTGACGAGGGGCGGGCGCGGGATCTGCTGGAACGCATCGCGCCCTTTGTGCTGCGGCGCACCAAGGCGCAGGTGGCGACAGACCTGCCGCCAAAAACGGAAATTTCCCTGCGCCTGCCGCTCCAAGGCGCCCAGCGGGATCTGTACGAGACACTGCGCGAAGAGGGGCTGCGGCAGATCCACGGCAGCGTCGCGGACGGCGGCGGGCGGCTGATGGTGCTGAACCTGCTCACCCGCCTGCGCTTGCTCTGCTGCGACCCGGGCCTGGCGGACCCGGCCCAGGCGGACGCCGGTTCCGCCAAGCGCGAATACCTGCGCGAAGTACTGCCGCAACTGGTGGAGGAGGGCCGCAGCGTGCTGGTGTTCTCCCAGTTTGTCGGTATGCTGCGGCTGGTGGCGGCGGACCTGCAACGGCTCGGCATTCCCAGTCTCAGCCTCACGGGCCGTAGCCGCAACCGCGGCGAATTGGTGGATCGTTTCCAGGCCGGCGCCGCGCCGGTGTTCCTGGTCAGCCTCAAGGCCGGCGGCAGCGGTCTCAATCTCACCCGTGCCGACACGGTGATCCACTGCGACCCCTGGTGGAATGCCGCCGCCGAGGCCCAGGCCAACGACCGCGCCCACCGCATCGGCCAGGACAAACCGGTATTCGTCTACAAGCTGCTGGCGGAGGACACAGTGGAGGAAAAAATGCAGCAACTGCAGGCCCGCAAGCGACAGCTGGCGGAGCAGGTCTACCGCGCCGCCGAGGCGGAAGCCCTGGAGTTCCAGGATCTCTATTCCCTGCTGGCGGAGGGCCCGGATGCTTGATGACGCCCTGCCGGAAGCGGACGCGGCCGCCGTAGAGGCGCAGCTGCTGGCCCGCGGCGCTTTTACCTCGGTGCAGTGGCTGCTGGACTGCGGCGCGCTGACTTTCGCTGGCTACGAAGACTGGCGCCGCGGCGGGCTTCCCACCCTGGAAGCCGCCGTCGCCTGCGACCGCGACCAGTTGCTGGCGCGCTTGCGCGGCGCCGAGGCCGCCGCCCGCGCGCTGAAGCTGGTCGCTGAGCCGCAGCCCTTTTACAGCTGGGGCGACGAAAGCGGGCGCGAGCTGCGCCCCAGCCGCGACGCCGAACTGGCACGCCTGCTCGGCGGCCGCTGGCTGCGTCCGCAGGACGCCCCGCAGTTGGACCTGTTTATGGACGGCGGTGCCGCCGGTAGCGAAAACGAGCTGCTGCAGGCCCTGGCGGAGCGCCAGTGGCGCATCGCGGAAGACAGCTACCAGCAGCTCTGCCAACTGGCTCCGGACAACCCGCACCTGGGGGGCTACGAGACGCTGCTGCTCTACGGCCGCCATATGGGCGCCAATGCCGCGGTAGAGGACTACGAGGAAGAGCTGGACGCCCTGGAAACGGAGATAGCGCCCCTGGCCCGGGACCTGCTGCGCGATCGCGCGCGGGACTACCTGGCCCTGGCGTGGCAGCGACTGGCCACCGCCGGCGTCGCGGGCGAGTTCGACCCACAGCAGCCAAAGCGGCACCCCAGCTTCGCCTGGGCACGGGCCGGCGACTGGCCGCGGGTGATCGAAAGCCTGCGCGCGGTGGACGGCTTCGAGACCCGGCCGCTGCTGCTGGCGCGACTGGCGACGGCCCTGTGGCAAACCCGCCGGCGCGAGCCGGCGCTGCTGGTATGGTGCCACCTGTTCGAGGTGGCACCGGAATTCGCCGAAGAATCGGCGGAGGACGATCGCGGGCCCCTGGCGGAGCTCTGGCGGGACTTCGGTGAACTGCCCGAGGAGCTGTCCGCAGAACACTTCTCCCCCTGGCTGCTGCTGCGCGAACCGGGGCTGGCGCACCATTTCGAGGGCACGGAATTCCCCACTCCGCGCGGCCGGGCGACCGCCGCGGTGTGCCGGCTACTGGCCCTGCGCGCCCGCGGGGAGCCGGAAACGGCGGCGCGCCAAGCGCTGCAGGCGGAGGCTCCGGCGCTGCTGAAAATCTACTTGGGCGACGCATGAAGAAGAGAGGATATCAGTGGGGAAAAGAGTACAGCGGGTGCCCCTGCACCTGGATACCAGGGGCATAAAATCCCTGCCGCAGGCAGAAATCGCAGCAATACTGCGCGGCGCAGACGAAATGATCCTGCGCGGCGGCCGCACCCTGCTGGCGCAACTGCTCAAAGGTTCACGGCGCAAAAAACTGCTCGAACTGGAGCTGGACAAATCACCGGTATTCGGTTTCTACCGCCAGTTGAGGGAAGAGGAAATACTCGCTCGCATCGACTGGACCATATTGCAGGGCTACCTGGAAATCGAGTACGACTACCGGTTGCCGCTGCTGGTTTTCGGCCGCAAAGGCTGGGAGATCGAAAAGCAGACCTATGCCGAAGAACTCTTACAGCGAATGCGCAGTGCCGCGGCCGGCGGAAGTCATTTTGACCCCGGCGAACTCAAGGACAGAAACCGTGAGCTTATCTGGCTGCTGCTGGAGAAGATCGAAGCTGCCGGCGATGCCGGCCTGATTCCCATGCTCCGGGCCTGGAGCGAAATAGATTATAAGAAGGTACGCACCCGTATTGCGCGAGTCATTCACAGGCTCGAGTCCGCTTAGTGGCATAGGTTGGACTGAGCGCGAGTATGCCCTGCTCATAAAACAAGCCAAAAGGGCCGCAAATCGGCCCGAACCATGAGTGAAATCAGGGATATTGCGGCGATTCTTATTTGAACTGCTCTTCCTCAGTGGAGCCGGTCAGCGCGGTCACGGAGGACCGGCCGCCCTGGATCACGCTGGTCATATCGTCGAAATAGCCGGTGCCCACTTCCTGCTGGTGCGCAACGAAGGTGTAACCCTTCTCGGCGTCGGCGAATTCTTTTTCCTGCAGGCGAACATAGGCGGACATATCTTCTCGGGCGTATTCGTAGGCCAGGTTGAACATCCCGTTCCACATGTTGTGGATTCCCGCCAGGGTGATGAACTGGAACTTGTAGCCCATCGCCGACAGCTCGCGCTGGAAGCGGGCGATGGTGGCGTCGTCCAGGTTCTTCTTCCAGTTGAAGGATGGGGAGCAGTTGTAGGCCAGTAACTGGTCCGGGTACTCCCTGCGTACCGACTCGGCGAATTTCTTTGCCTCGTCCAGGTTCGGCGTGGCGGTTTCGCACCACAGCAGGTCGGCGTAGGCAGCGTAGGCCAGGCCGCGGTTGATCGCCTGGTCGATGCCGGCCTTGACCCGGTAGAAGCCTTCGGCGGTGCGCTCACCGGTAAGGAAGGGGGCGTCGTACTCGTCGCAGTCGGAGGTCATCAGATCCGCGGCGTTGGCGTCGGTGCGCGCCAGTACGATGGTGGGCACGCCCTCCACGTCGGTGGCCAGGCGCGCGGCGACCAGCTTCTGCACCGCTTCCTGGGTGGGCACCAGCACCTTGCCGCCCATATGGCCGCATTTCTTCACCGAGGCCAACTGGTCCTCGAAGTGCACGCCGGAGGCGCCCGCGCGGATCATGTTCTTCATCAGTTCAAAGGCGTTCAGCACACCGCCAAAGCCGGCCTCCGCATCCGCCACGATGGGGGCAAAGTAGTCGATATAGCCGGCATCTCCCGGGTTCTTGCCCGTTTTCCACTGGATCTGGTCAGCGCGTTCGAAGGCGTTGTTGATGCGTCGCACCACCGTGGGTACCGAGTCGACAGCGTAGAGGGACTGGTCCGGGTACATGGTCTCGGAAGTATTGGCATCCGCCGCCACCTGCCAACCGGACAGGTAGATGGCCTGCACACCCGCTTTCACCTGCTGCACCGCCTGGCCCCCGGTCAGGGCGCCCATGGCGTTGACGAAATCCTTGTCCGGGCGGAAGGCCGGGCGGCCGCCCTCGTTGATCAGTTGCCATAGCTTCTCGGCACCCCGTTGGGCAATGGTGTTTTCGCGCTTGAGGGAGCCCCGCAGGCGCACCACATCTTCCGCGGAGTAGGGGCGCTTCACGCCCTTCCAGCGGGGATTGGACTTCCAGTCCTTCTCGATGGCCTCGATTTCGGCCTTGCGGTCATAATTGCCTGTGGTCATGTCTCTCTCCCTCGTAAGGCGCTGACTGATATTAGGTGTTGAGTATCCTAGTAGCCCTGGCATAATTTGCCCAATTTATTGCTTTTATTTTCGCTATCGACGGGGCGAATACTTAATGAACCTGGAAAGAGCCGACCTGAACCTGCTGGTCTACCTGGATGTGCTGCTGCGGGAGCGCAACGTCACCCGCGCCGCCAATTACCTGGGGTTGTCCCAGCCCGCCATGAGCAACGGCCTCAAGCGGCTGCGGGAGCTGTTCGACGACCCGCTGCTGGTGCGCACCCGCGAGGGCATGATGCCCACGGAACGGGCCCTGGAATTGCAGCCCATGGTGCGCGAGGCGCTGGCGGCCATCGATCGGGTGATCCAGCCCAACCGGGATTTCGACCCCGGGGCCGCGCGGCGCACCTTTCGCATTATGGCCAGTGACTACGCGGAATCCACGCTGATCCCACCGCTGTTGAAGCAATTGCGGGAGGGCGCGCCCGGGATCAGCCTGGACATCATGACCCCCAGCGACGTGAGCTTCGTGGACGTGGAGCAGGGCAAGGTGGATATGGTGATCAACCGCTTCGACAGCATGCCCCAGAGCTTCCACCAGGCCACCGTGTGGCGGGACAGCTTTTCCTGCGTGATGCGGGCGGATAACCCAATTCTCGAGGACTACAATCTGCAGAGTTACCTGCGCGCCCAGCATATCTGGGTGAGTAAGACCGGCATGGGTGTCGGCGTGGGAGTCAACCCGGAGGACGTTCAGCGTCTGGGGTGGGTGGACGAGGCCATCGGCCGCCTGGGCGAGAAGCGGACCATCTCGGTATTCACCCGCCACTACCAGGTGGCCATGCTGCTGGCGGAGCAGAGCGACCTGATTGTCACCGTGCCCACGCGCCTGGCCCTGCTGGCGCGGGACAACCCCCGCGTGCTGCGCCGGGAGCCGCCGCTGGAAATCCCGCCACTGGAGCTGAAAATGGCCTGGAGTCCACTGCTGCAACAGAGTGCACCACACCGCTGGCTGCGACGGCTGATTCTGGATATCGGCCGCCATCTGTAACGACGCGCGAGACAGGGTTTAATAAAAATCCAAAATGTGAATAGTGAAAATTCCGCCTATAAATTAGCAGCATGGCGAAGTGCCTGTTTAGAATGGCGAATTCCCAACGATCAGCAAGAGGCCCGGATATGACGGAACGAGTCCAAATCGGCGAACTGCAAATCGCGCCGGAATTGTACAAACTGATCAACGGGGAGGTGATCCCCGGCACCGGTGTGAACGCCGGGGAGTTCTGGGCCGAATTCGAGAAAATCATCGACGACCTGTCGCCGGTGAATCGCGCCCTTCTGGAGAAACGTGACCAGATACAGGCGAAAATAGATCAGTGGCACAGCAACAACCCCGGCGCCTTCCGGGATATTCCCCGCTACAAGGAATTCCTGCGCGAGATCGACTACCTGGTGGACGAGCCCGCGGATTTCTCCGCGACCACGGAAAACGTGGATGCGGAGATCGCCACCATGGCGGGGCCCCAACTGGTGGTGCCGGTAATGAATGCCCGCTACGCATTGAACGCCGCCAACGCTCGCTGGGGCAGTCTGTACGATGCGCTTTACGGCACAGATGTAATCAGCGAGGAAGGTGGTGCGGAAAAAGGCACCGGCTACAACCCGGTGCGCGGCGCCAAGGTGATCGAGTACGGCCGGAAATTTCTCGACCAGTCAGCACCGCTCACTCGCGGCAGCCACAAGGATGTCGTGGAGTACCGTCTCAACGGGTCGCTGCTGGAAGTGGAATTGTCCAGCGGCGACATTGCAACACTGAAAAACAGCAACCAATTTGTCGGATATACCGGCGATATCGATTCGCCCGATGCAATCCTTCTGCAACAGCACGGCCTGCGCTTTGAAATCCTGCTCGATCGCGAAAGCCCCATCGGCAAAACCGACACGGCCGGCGTGAAGGACATTGTGGTTGAGGCCGCGCTCACCACCATTATGGATTGTGAGGACTCGGTGGCCGCGGTGGACGCGGCGGACAAGGTGCTCGTCTACCGCAACTGGCTTGGGCTGATGAAAGGCGACCTGCAGGAGTCCATCAGGAAAGGGGAAAAGACCTTCCTACGCAAACTGAATCCCGACCGCGAATACACCTCCCCCAACGGCAGGGCCTTTTCCCTGCCCGGACGCAGCCTCTTGTTTATACGCAACGTCGGCCACCTGATGACCAGCGATGCGGTGCTCGACAAAGACGGCAACGAAGTCCCGGAGGGAATTCTCGACGGCATGATCACCAGCCTGATCGCACTGCACGATATCCGCGGCGATACCGACAGGTCGGTGAAAAACTCGCGCACCGGCAGTATCTACATCGTCAAGCCGAAGATGCACGGCCCCGAGGAAGTGGCCTTCGCCAACACCCTGTTCGACCGGATCGAAGACGTTCTGGGTCTGGAGCCCAACACGGTAAAGATGGGCATCATGGACGAGGAGCGACGCACCACCGTCAATCTCAAGTCCTGTATTGCCGAAGCCAGGGAGCGGGTTGTGTTTATCAACACCGGGTTTCTCGATCGCACCGGCGACGAAATTCACACCTCCATGCTCGCCGGTCCGATGATCCGCAAGGGAGACATGAAAAAGTCCAAATGGATTACCGCCTACGAGGACTGGAATGTGGATGTAGGGTTGGCCACCGGGCTCAAGGGCAGGGCACAGATCGGCAAGGGCATGTGGCCGATTCCCGACCAGATGCTGGCGATGATGCACGTCAAGCTGGCCCATCCCATGGCCGGCGCCAACACCGCCTGGGTGCCGTCACCCACCGCCGCCACGCTGCACGCGCTGCACTACCATAAGGTGGACGTGGCCAAACGACAGGAAGAGCTGGCCAGGCGGGAACCGGCCAGCCTGGATGACATTCTCACGGTTCCCGTCGCGGAGGACACCAGTTGGAGCACCGAGGAAATACAGCGGGAACTGGACAACAACGCCCAGGGCATTCTCGGCTATGTGGTGCGCTGGGTGGAGCAGGGCATCGGCTGCTCCAAGGTGCCGGATATCAATGACGTGGGCCTGATGGAAGACAGGGCCACACTGCGTATTTCCTCCCAGCATATCGCCAACTGGCTGAAGCAGGGTGTATGCACCGAGCAACAGGTGATGGAAACCATGCAGCGCATGGCTGCGGTTGTGGACCGGCAGAATGCCGGTGATCCCGACTACCGCGACATGTCGCCGAACTACGACGACAGCATCGCCTTCCAGGCCGCCTGCGAACTGGTATTCAGGGGCGGAGAGCAACCGAACGGCTACACCGAGCCGGTGCTGCACCGCCGGCGCAGAGAGTTCAAGGCGAAAAATGCTTAAACAGAAAAGGCCCCGCGGGGCCTTTTCTCATAGCAAGAAGAAACTCTTACCCAAATACCACTGCTGGCACTCAGGCCGGCACCGCTGCCCGGCCAATTCCGGCCCGCCGGCCGATCAACTGCGCGCAAAGACCAAAAAGTACCCCCCGGGCTTGCAACGCGGCTGTTGTCACCAGAGGTCATATTGATTGAACCTGACGAAATAAGACAAGAAGTGATCTTTATTGATTGATCGCATATCTTAAATATCATATGGTGAAAGAAGCGCGGAGGAGAGCTGCGCGGTTTCGGCTTTGCATGCGTTCCAATTCCAATAACGACGGAGCAAACCAATGAGCTACAAAGGACTGAGTGCCCCCGCTCCCCTGTCGGTAGCGATCATGGCCGCCATGGCCTTTGCCGGCGCAACACACGCCCAATCAACCTCTGACCCAGACGGCGCCATTGAAGAGATTCAGGTGACAGGGTTCAGAGCGTCCTTGAATACCGCACTCAATCAGAAACGCGAGAGTACAGCAGCGGTAGACAGTATTGTCGCCGAAGACATCGGGAAGTTCCCGGACTCCAACCTGGCCGAGTCCATGCAGCGTATACCCGGTGTCGCACTGGCGCGCGGTGATGGTGGCGAAGGTAAGAACATTTCGGTGCGCGGTCTGGGGGCCGAGTTCACCCGCGTGCGGATCAATGGTATGGAAGCTGCCTCCCAGACCGGCTCATCGGATATTTACGGCGCCGGCAACGCAGGGCGGAGCTTCGACTTCAACGTATTCCCAACCGAAATTTTCTCCGAGTTGACTGTCCGTAAAACACCCAGCGCTGATGTTGAAGAAGGCTCCCTCGGCGCCACCGTGGACCTGAGAGCACCAAGGCCGTTGTCCGCGGAAGGAGACCTAACCATCACCGGTACCGCACGAGGTGTCTACAACGAGGTGGGAGACTCCGTCGATCCCCGCTTTTCAGGACTGATTTCAAAGAAATTTTTCGACGATACCTTCGGCGTATTGGCCTCCGTTGCACACTCTGAACGGAATATTCGCGAGGTGGGTTACTCTGCCGTTAACATTCTCCCCACTTACGTGAATGGCGGCTTATGTTCACCTGTGGGCTACACCCTTCAAAACCCGGAAACCAATGCGAAAAAAGGAGCAGATGCCCTCAACTGCAGCACCAATAACCCACGCACGGGCAGCAGTGAAGCCTATGAGCTCATTCAGTCCCGGACCGGGGTGTCCGGCAACCCCGGGGGCGGTGTATTCCTTCCACGCATTCCCCGTTACCTTAACTCCGAGCAGGATGCAGCGCGCACCGGCGGCACCTTGACACTCGAATGGCAACCCACCTCCGATACCCGTATCGCTCTGGACAACCTTTACTCCAAGTACGATGTCGTGCGGCGGGACAATTATATTGACGCGCTATCGTTCGCTCGAAATGCCAATGTCAATGGCCAACCCATGGTATCGGTCCGGGAGCTTGAGGTAGATGACAATGGTACATTAGTCTACGGCGTTTTTGATGGCGTCAACCTTCGCTCAGAAAGTCTGGTCGACCGCTTTTCTACCACGTTTGAACAAACCAATCTCAGCATTTCGCATCTGTTCAGAGAAGACTTTGAAGTTAAGGCGCTACTGGGCCGCTCAGAGTCAGAGTTCGACAATCCTGAGCGCCTGACCGTAAACGTAGACTCTCCAAATACCGATAACTTCGTCATTGATTTTCGAAACCGCGACAACATTCCTGCCATGAGCTACGGCATAAATGTCAATGACCCAGGAAACTTCAATTACGCACCTCGCCGGGATGACGGTGTTGTTTTGGGAAATTTCAATACCCGGAACCAAAAAAGAGTTACGGAGAATACAACGGCCGAAGTAGACATCATCTGGAATTTCTCGCCTGAGCTTACCTTCAAGTTCGGCGTACAGTCCCGTGAGAGCGATTACAAAACCCATTCTGTTATAATCGCAGACGAGTTCAGAGATACATCGCAATTACCGGAAGGGACCAGCGTCGCCGACTTCTCAAGAACCGTTCAGGGTGTGAGCGACGTCCTGGGCTCAGCCACCATGGATGACTACCTGGGTGTCGATCACGAGAAATGGAAAGACATCGTGGGTTTCGACGATTTTGTATGGTGTGGCGCAGAGTGTGGCGCTCAATCTCCCGCGGTAAACGAGAAAACCAACAGCGCATACTTGATGGCCGAATTCACTTTTGACCAATGGAATTTTCCTGTGCGTGGCGATATCGGTGTTCGATACATAGATACCGATCAACACAGTATTGGCTTTATCCCCACCGCCGCCCCTGAAAGTTCTCCCTACCGCACTTTTGCCCAGAGGGTCGATATTGATCGTCAGTATGACGACCTGCTGCCTTCCTCCAACGTGGTCGTAGAGTTTACACCTTCGCTCCTGGGGCGGCTTTCAATCGCGGAAGTAATGTCCCGGCCCGACCTGGGACTGCTCATTCCAAGCGGCTCCATGAACCCTGTTACACGAACCGCCTCCATCGGCAACGCCTTGCTTGAGCCGATTCGAGCGAAGACTTATGACGTCGCCCTGGAATGGTACTTTGATGAAGGTGCACTGGCCTCTATCGCCTACTTCAAGAAAGACATCAGCACTTACATTCAGTCCATTTCAAGCCTGGTTCCGTATACTGAACTTCGCTTCCCAAATACGTTACTGGAAGGTACGGCTGCCAACCCCGATGATTTGTTTACGGTAAACCAATCGACAAACACTGAAGGCGGTCCACTCAGCGGTGTCGAGTTAAATCTTCAGCTGCCGATGATCTTCCTGCCCGGCTTTTGGCAAGACTTCGGGGTTCTGGCCAACTATACCCACGTAACCTCTGAAATTGACTATGTACTCCAGAGCAAGGAAGGCGTACCAACGCTGACCACCACCAACGACCTGATCGGTCTCTCGGGAAACGCGGCCAGCGCAACGCTTTACTATGAGAATGATGTTTTCAGTTTCCGCACCACCGGAAGCTATCGTTCAGGCTACTTGCGTTCAGTTCCGTCCGGAGCCAACGACAGCGACGTACTAGGCAACAATTCGACATTCTTTGTTGATGCCTCAGCATCTTACTATCTGACGGATACCGTCAAGTTAATATTTGAGGCACAGAACCTCACAAATGAACGCAACACCCTGTACATCGACAGCCAACGCAGGGACCCTTTGTTTGAAACCAAAATGGGGCGAACCTTTACTGTTGGTCTCAGCACCAAGTTCTGAAGGAAAACCCGGCCCTCTACAAGGGCGAAGAGCGACCTGCAGAGATCGATCAGCGAGGACGACAAGAGACCTTGGCCGCAGCCGAACGGCTACACTGAGCCGGTGCTGTAGGCGGCGGCGGGAATTCAAAGCCAAACACGCCTGGAAAAAGGTCCTGCGGGACCTTTTTCTCCCTTTATCATCGTCTAGGAGCGGCCCATGGCCGCGATCGGGCCTTACCCGAACAAATTGAACTCCGATCGCAGCTTGGAGGGAAACCGTTGCGCGATTGCCCTGAGCCAAAATAGGGGCCCTAAATGAGTAACCGCCGTAAATTGCCGTCCGGTACGGCCAGCGGCCAGTCCTGCTCGAACACGTCCAGCAGTTTGCGTGCCCTTACCGGGTTGCCCACCTCAAAGTTGCCCAGCCACTGGTCGCGATCGTCGCGCACAATCAACTGCCGGCCGTCGGCGACGGCGAACTCCCAGTCCGGCGTGTCTACGCTTGCCTGCACTTTGCGGATCTCCATCGCCGAACTGAGCCGCTGGGCCAGGTGATGCAATCGATGGAACTGGCGCACGATGGGGTCACTGTCGCGAATCAGGATACGCACCTGCACAAAGCGGCTGCGACGCGCATAACGGGACAGGGCGTCGACGACCTCCGCGTCGTGATATAGAGGGCGGGCCAAGTGTTCGGAGAAGATACACAGGCTTCTGCGGCTGTCGTCGAGCAGTTCGATCAGCGCCCGGCGAAAATCCTCGGCGGACGCCAGCGGCCGGGAATCTTCCATGCTACTCCACCTCTGGCGGGTAGATCAGGCTGCCCTGGGCAACCAACTGGTCGATCAGGCCACCGGCAGCGGCCAGTTCGGGGAATTGCTCGATATCCCGTTGAACCAGGGTTTTTATAGTGCAAAAGTTCTCCGCGAAGGAGAGTGGTGCGGAAAAAACCTCACCGTCCACGAACAGCGCCTGAGGATCGCGGCTGAAGGCGCAGCGGGAACCGGGATTTAGAACCAGTTCGACACCGCGCGCCAGTTGATCCCGCCAGCCCTCCGCTGCGCCGGCCTCGAGAGCGAGGATCTCGGGGTATTTGGCCTCGGTCATCACAGCGCCAAACCAGCGGGCGATATTCTGCGGCTGCTGAATCCACTGGCCCAGTTGCTCCTGCAGCCGTTGCACGGCGGCACTGTCTATCTCGCCGGGATTTTTTGCCGGCGCCAACCCGGGATCGCTGTAACGGACGTGTTCCGGAAGCGCCATAGCCAGCTCAGAAGCCAGATCCTCGAGAGCAACGCGTGCGGAGGGAGCGCGAAAGCCGATAGAAATGGTGGTACAGGGGCCATCGGCGATGCCCCAGTGGCTATACTGGGGTGGCAGATAGAGCATATCGCCCGGCTCCAGCAGCCAGCTGTTCTCCGCCTCGAAGTCACGCAGGATATTCAACGGCGTGCCTTCAACTCTTGGACTGCTTTCGTCCGACTTGGGCCCCTGGTGCCAAAGCCGTTTGCCCTCCGCCTGCAGCAGGAACACATCGTAGAAATCGTAGTGGGGGCCGACGCTGCCGCGATCCGCTGCATAACTGATCATGATGTCGTCCAGGCGCCAGTCGGGAATAAAACGAAAGCATTCCTTCAGTTCGGCCACTTCCGGCAGCCATTGATCCACCGCCTGTACCAGCAGCGTCCAGTGACTGGCGGGCAGGGAGAGAAAATCGCTCTCGGTAAAAGGCCCGTTGCGCAACTGCCAGGGGCCGTCTTTTCCGCTCTCCTCAATGAGGCGCGATTCCACTTCCTCTTCCAGCGCCATGCCGGCCAGCTCTTCCCCGGAAACCGGCGAGACAAAGTCCGGGAAGGCGTTGCGAATCAACAACGGCTTGCGCTGCCAGTAGTCGCGGAGGAAGTCGGCTATCGGCAGATCGCCCAGATGAGTAAGCGGTTTGACCACAGTAAATCCCCAGCAATTTCCAATGGCAACTTTCCGTAGGATGGGCAAAGCGCAGCGTGGCCATCGATTCTGCGGAAGATGGACACTCTGGGCTTTGCCCATCCTACAAATGTCCCGCCCATTCTAGATTTTTTTAGCTTGATCCACGGCATTGCCGATATAGGAAGCCGGAGTCAGTTCGTGCAGAGATTTTTTCGCTTCCGCGGGGATTTCCAGGTTTTCGATAAAAGTTTTCAGGGTTTCCCGGGTGATACCCTGTCCGCGGGTCAGCGCCTTGAGTTTCTCGTAGGGCTCTTCGATATTGTAGCGGCGCATTACCGTCTGAATCGGTTCCGCCAACACCTCCCAGGCATTGTCCAGGTCTTCCGCCAGTCGCGCGCGGTTGATTTCCAGCTTGCTCAGCCCCTTCAGTGTCGCGGCATAGGCGATCACCGCGTAACCCGCACCCACGCCCATATTTCGCAGTACGGTGGAGTCGGTCAGGTCCCGCTGCCAGCGGGAGATCGGCAGTTTGGCGGCAAGGTGCTGGAAAACGGCGTTGGCCAGGCCCAGGTTGCCCTCGGAGTTTTCGAAATCGATGGGGTTGACCTTGTGGGGCATGGTGGAGGAACCCACTTCGCCGGCGACCACTTTCTGTTTGAAATAGCCGAGGGAGATATAGCCCCAGATATCGCGGTCGAAGTCGATCAAAATGGTGTTGAATCGCGCGATGGCATCGAACAGTTCGGCGATATAGTCGTGGGGCTCGATCTGGGTGGTGTAGGGGTTCCAGGCCAGGCCCAGGGAGGTGACGAATGCCTCGGCATTAGCCGCCCAGTCCACATCGGGATAGGCGGACAGGTGCGCATTGTAATTGCCCACGGCGCCGTTGATCTTGCCCAGCAATTCCACATCGCGAATCTGTTTGAGCTGCCGGCGCAGCCGCGCCACCACATTGGCCAGCTCCTTGCCCACGGTGGTGGGGCTGGCGGTCTGGCCGTGGGTGCGTGAAAGCATGGGCACATCGGCAAATCCCTTTGCGAGCCCGGCAATCTCATCGACAACCCGGTTCATCGCGGGCAGCAGCACCTGGTCGCGCCCTGCGCGCAGCATCAGGGCGTGGGACAGGTTATTGATATCTTCGGAGGTACAGGCGAAGTGCACAAACTCGCCAACTTCCGCCAGCTGCTGGTTTGCAGATATTTTTTCTTTCAGGAAATATTCCACCGCCTTGACGTCGTGGTTGGTGGTGCTTTCTATCTCCTTGATCCGCCGCGCATCCTCCACCGAGAACCCGGCCACGATGTTATCGAGCAGCTGGTTGGCTTCACTGTCGAAAGCTGGAACTTCCTCGATTTCCGGGTGACTGGAAAGCCGCTGCAACCAGCGAACCTCCACCTCCACCCGCGCGCGGATCAGGCCGTACTCGCTGAAGATATCCCGCAGTGGTGCAGTTTTGCTCTCGTAGCGCCCGTCGATAGGGGAGACCGCGGTTAGGGCGGACAGCTCGACAGTCATAGTTTCTCTCCGAACTTAAATATTTGAGGATTCGATTCGCGCGATCAACTCGTCGGTCGCGGCGAGCAGTTTTTTGCGCTGGAACAGCAGGTGCAGTCTGCGCCCACCCAGTTGGCGCCACAGGGTGGCGGCGCGCACGCCGGCAAACAGCATGGTGCGGATCTGGTTGGCGATGCGCTGCTGTTGCAGAAAATTAAAATCCCCCAGCACCTGTATGCGGAAACGGAAGGTACTCAGGGTGTCGCCGTATACGCCGGCGAGATTGGAAAAGACATTTTCGTGGGTCAGGTTGAAGTGATCCGCCTGCACCTTGGCTTTTTCCAGGCGGCTGCCGATTATCGCCAGCAGGTCGCTTTTCCTGCTCAACTGGCGCTGCAGGTAGAGGATGGAGAGCGCGTAGCGCAGGCAATCGGTGTACTCCGGGTGCTGGCGCGAGCGCAGAAGCTGGCGGGAGACCTGCAGCCCGGGCAGCAGCCTGTCGGCGCCACCGAATACGTCTTCGGCGCGATCCGGGTTGATCTGGAACAGACTGTAGACGCCGGTCTCCAGTTGCTCCAGGGGCGCGGTGCCGGTTTTTGCCAGCCGCTCCACAAGAACCGCGGATTGAAAGATCCCCGCCAGTGCCAGTGCCTGGTCCCGCCAGTTACTCAAAGTCTCTCCTTAATTCTGTTTGCCGGGTGCGCAGCCAATGCCGGTGGCCCGCTCTATGACGGCGCCGCCGAGGCAGACTTCGCCATCGTACAACACCAGTGATTGTCCGGGTGTGATTGCCCGTTGTGGTTCGTCAAAGGCCACTTTCAGCCCGCCGGTGCCGCAGACCTCTACCGTGCAATCCTGGTCCGGCTGGCGATATCGGGTCTTGGCCCTGGCCCGCAGCCCCTCGGTAGTATTGGCGGTCACCGGTGCGCTGCCGTTGATCCAGTGGGTGTGTGCCGCCTCCAGGCCGTTGGCGTAGAGCAGGGGGTGGTGGGCGCCCTGGGCCACGATCAATACATTGCGCTCCAGGTCCTTCCCCACCACATACCAGGGCTCTTCGCCAGCACCCCTCACGCCGCCGATTCCCAGACCCTGGCGCTGTCCAATAGTGTGGTACATCAGCCCTGTGTGACGCCCCATGACTTCCCCTTCCGGGGTCTCCATGTCGCCCGGCTGCGCCGGCAGGTACTGCTCCAGGAAGTCCTTGAAACGGCGCTCGCCGATAAAGCAGATACCAGTGCTGTCTTTCTTGTCGTGGGTGACGAAGTCATGTTCTTCCGCCAGGCGGCGCACTTCGGGTTTTTCCAGCTCGCCGAGGGGGAACAGGGACTTGGCGAAAGCCGCTTCGTCCACCGCGTGCAGGAAATAGCTCTGGTCCTTGTTGGCATCCAGACCCTTTAACAGGTAAGTGCGCCCGTCGATATCCCTTCGCCGCGCGTAGTGGCCGGTGGCGATGAGGTCTGCGCCAAGCACTTCGGCGTACTCCAGGAAGACCTTGAACTTGATTTCCCGGTTGCACAGGATATCCGGGTTGGGCGTGCGCCCGGCCTTGTATTCCGACAGAAAGTACTCGAACACATGGTCCCAGTACTCGGCGGCGAAGTTGGCGGTGTGCAGCCGGATTCCCAGTTTCGCGCACACCGCCTCGGCATCCGCCAGGTCGGCCTTGGCGGTGCAGTATTCAGTGCCGTCGTCCTCATCCCAGTTCTTCATAAACAACCCCTCCACCCGATAGCCCTGCTGCAGGAGCAGCAGGGCGGCCACAGAGGAGTCCACGCCGCCGGACATGCCGACGATTACACGCTGGGGCTGTTTCACTGAGGATTGGGGCATAGACAAGGACGATCAGTTACTGCACGACGAATAAAAAGGGGCGCAATTTTACCCGCGATCGGGCTTTGTGACCAATGGCTTTGTCAGCGGTGGCTCCAGTGGCAGTTCACCGCTTCGGTCGTCTCTTTCGCACAGGCCGGGGCCTGGCAGGGGCTGTGTAGACTTCTTCGAGCCTCTGCTTCCCCGGCTGCAGCTGACCCAGCGTCCAGTTGCCGATAGCCACCCGCACCAGCCGCAGGGTGGGGTGACCCACCGCCGCGGTCATCCGCCGCACCTGGCGGTTGCGCCCCTCGCTGATGGTCAGCTCCAGCCAGGAGGTAGGAATCGACTGCCGGCTGCGCACCGGCGGGTTGCGCGGCCACAGGTCCGGAGCCGCCAGTCGCCTGACCTTGGCGGGGGCAGTGGGGCCGTCCTTGAGCTCGACGCCCCGGCGCAGCCGGGTCAGGGCATCTTCGCCGATGTCGCCTTCCGCTTGCACCCAGTAGGTCTTGGGCAGTTTCTGCCGCGGGTGGCTGATCCGGTGCTGCAGTTCGCCGTCGTCGGTGAGCAAGAGCAAGCCCTCGGAGTCGAAATCAAGCCTCCCCGCCGGATAGAAGCCCGGGCGGTGGATATAGTCGGCGAGGGTGGGGCGCCCGCGATCATCGGTGAACTGGCAGAGCACCCCGTAGGGCTTGTTGAAGAGGACGATCTGGCTCACTGGGTGGGTCCAAAAGCCACTATTGTAATCCAACTACAAAAACGAGCCGATACTGATATAATCCCGCCGATTTTTTACCCCGCCAGCGGCCTGCCGGACTTTAGGCGACAGGTTGCTGGACGGGTCAGATCCACCAAAGACGGAGTTCAAACAATATGGGCCATATCCAGGTGCCGGCAGACGGCGAGAAAGTTACAGTCAATTCCGACGGTTCGCTGAATGTGCCGAATCGCCCAGTCATTCCCTTTATCGAGGGTGACGGCATCGGCGTGGATATCACCCCGGTTATGCGCAAGGTAATCGACGCCTCGGTGGAGAAGGCCTACGGCGGCGACAAATCCATCGCCTGGATGGAGATCTTCTGCGGCGAGAAAGCGGCAGAGACCTACGCCGGCGACTGGTTCCCGGCCGAGACCCTGGAAGCGCTGAAAGAATATGTCGTGGGCATCAAGGGCCCGCTGACCACCCCGGTGGGCGGTGGCTTCCGCTCCCTGAACGTGGCCTTGCGCCAGGAACTGGATCTGTATGTGTGCCAGCGCCCGGTTCGCTGGTTCAGCGGCGTACCATCCCCGGTGAAGGAGCCGAACAAGGTCGACATGGTGATCTTCCGCGAGAACTCCGAGGACATCTACGCCGGTATCGAGTGGAAAGCCGACACCGATGAAGCCAAGAAGGTAATCAAGTTCCTGCAGGAAGAGATGGGGGTCAAGAAGATCCGCTTCCCGGAACACTGCGGTATCGGCGTCAAGCCGGTTTCCGAAGAGGGCACTAAGCGCCTGGTACGTAAGGCCCTGCAGTACACCATCGATCAGGACCGCGATTCCCTGACCCTGGTGCACAAAGGCAACATCATGAAGTTCACCGAAGGCGCCTTCGCCGACTGGGGCTATGAGATTGCCCGCGACGAGTTCGGTGCCCAGCCCCTGGACGGCGGCCCCTGGCACAGCTTCAAGAACCCGAAAACCGGCAAGGAAATCGTGGTCAAGGACGTAATCGCCGACGCCATGCTGCAGCAGATCCTGCTGCGCCCGGCGGAGTACGACGTGATCGCCACCCTGAACCTGAACGGCGACTACCTGTCCGACGCCCTGGCCGCTCAGGTGGGCGGTATCGGTATCGCCCCGGGTGCCAATCTGTCCGACGAAGTGGCCCTGTTTGAAGCCACCCACGGCACCGCGCCCAAGTACGCGGGCCAGGACAAGGTAAACCCGGGTTCCCTGGTCTTGTCCGCGGAGATGATGCTGCGCCACCTGGGCTGGAACGAAGCGGCCGACCTGGTGATCAAAGGTGTGGAAGGGGCTATCGAAGCCAAAACGGTCACTTACGACTTCGAGCGCCTGATGGACGGCGCCGAGCTGAAGTCCTGCTCCGAGTTTGGCGACGAAGTCATCAAGCACATGGCCTGATGCACCCGCGGGCCCCGCGCCCGCCCAGCAAAAAGCCCCGTGCCGTAAAGGTGCGGGGCTTTTTGTATGGGTATTTAGGGGGCCGGAGGGATAGTGCCTATTCCAGCGCTGCCTCCTTTTCCCGCTGTGTCCGCCTGGCGTCGTCGGAGGCCTTGGACGCTCCTGCGGAGGTGCCTGTACAGATGTTGGCGGCGTGATAGCCCTTATCACCCTTGATAATGTCAAAGGTGACCTGTTGGCCCGCTTTCAGGGTGCGGTAACCTTCCATCTGGATTGCAGAGTAGTGTGCGAACAGGTCTTCTCCCCCTTCATCGGCAAGAATAAACCCATATCCCTTGGCGTTATTGAACCACTTGACGGTACCGGTAGGCATTGGCGAACTCCCTCTAATTGCCGGGGCGACTGCTGGCCGCCTTGTAGAGTCTTTTATTGTTATCTGCATTTCCTGCATATAGATCGCGCTCCCGCTTGCGATCCGGCCCCGGATGGGGCCGACAACATCTCTTGTAGCTAACTGATATGCGATTGTCAAGACTGCTGGCGCCCGCTGTGTCGCGGTGCAAATGAGGTTACAATGGTTCCCCCGCTAAAAAGTTCGGGCTCGCTTGTTATTTTTCCTCCGGGACCTCATTGACAATTGCTATGGGTATTTCACTGGCCATTAAACTACACTCGAACGGAACTGGGGACGACTCGCCCTATTTTGGCGATGTCGACGGCGATACGGCAGTAGAAGAGGCCCCGCCCCAGCTTAAACGCCCCCCCATGTACAAGGTGGTGATGCTCAACGACGACTACACGCCCATGGAGTTTGTCGTGGAAACGCTTGAGCTGTTTTTCGGTGCCAACCGGGAACGCGCCACCCAACTGATGCTGCAGGTACACACGCAGGGAAAAGCGATCTGCGGTGTCTATACTCGTGATATAGCGGAGACGAAGGCCGCGCAGGTCAACCAGTTCGCTCGCGACCACCAGCATCCGCTGCTGTGCGAGATCGAAGCAGACGAAGATGAGGAAGAGTAGGCACATCAGGTCCCGTCGCTTGAAAGGAATCAGGCTCACTCAAACACCGCTTGCGGGCATGTGTTTCCCGGTGATTGACGGGTGGTATAGGCGAGTTAGGCTTTGAGGTTTAGATGCTCAGCAAGGACTTAGAGGTAACACTCAACCTGGCGTTCAAGGGTGCACGCGCGAAGCGCCACGAGTTCATGACCGTGGAGCACCTCTTGCTGGCGCTTCTGGACAATGAATCGGCTGCGGACGTGTTGCACGCCTGCGGTGCCGACCTCGGAGCGCTGCGCCGCGAACTGCTGGAGTTCGTCGACTCCACCACTCCCCTGATCCCCGAGGCCGACACCGACCGCGAGACCCAGCCGACCCTGGGCTTCCAGCGGGTGCTGCAGCGCGCCGTTTTCCATGTGCAGTCCTCCGGCAAGAAAGAAGTGACCGGTGCCAATGTCCTGGTGGCCATCTTCTGCGAACAGGAGAGCCAGGCGGTCTACTACCTGAAACAGCAGAGTGTGGCCCGTATCGACGTGGTCAACTACATCACCCACGGAATATCCCGGGTGGGCAGCAGCGGCCACAATCACCATCACCATCACCACAACCCCGAACCGGCGCCGGAGCAGACCGACGAGGATATTGCCGGCGGCGTGGAGCCCGGGGGTTCCGACCCGCTGGAAAGCTATGCCACCAACCTCAACCAGGAGGCCATCCTCGGGCGCATCGACCCGCTGGTGGGCCGCGGACCGGAAGTGGAGCGGGTCACCCAGGTACTGGCCCGCCGGCGCAAGAACAACCCCCTGCTGGTGGGTGAGTCCGGTGTGGGCAAGACTGCCATCGCCGAAGGCCTGGCTCGGCGTATCGTGGACGAGGAAGTGCCCGGGCCGCTGCTCGACAGCACCATCTACTCCCTGGATCTGGGCTCCCTGCTGGCGGGCACCAAGTACCGGGGTGATTTCGAGAAACGCTTTAAGGCGCTGCTGGCGGAGCTCCGCAAGCGCGAACACGCAGTGCTGTTTATCGACGAGATCCACACCATTATCGGTGCCGGCGCCGCCTCCGGCGGAGTGATGGACGCTTCCAACCTGCTCAAGCCGCTGCTCTCCAGCGGCCAGTTGCGCTGTATCGGCTCCACCACCTTTACCGAGTACCGCGGCATCTTCGAGAAGGACCGCGCCCTGTCCCGCCGTTTCCAGAAAATCGACGTGAACGAGCCCTCGGTGGAGGAGACGATACAGATTCTCCAGGGGCTGAAAAGCTGCTTCGAGGACCACCACAAGGTGCGTTTTACCGGCGCCGCCCTGGAGGCCGCGGCGAACCTGGCCAGCCGCCATATCACCGAGCGTTTCCTGCCGGACAAGGCGATCGACGTGATCGACGAGGCCGGCGCCCACCAGTCCCTGCTCCCGCCAGTGGAGCGCAGCGACGTCATCGATGTGGCCGAGATCGAAATAGTGGTCGCCAAGATGGCGCGCATTCCGGCGAAGAGCGTCTCCGCTTCCGACAAGATCCATCTGGCGAAACTGGAAGACAACCTCAAGATGGTGGTCTTCGGCCAGGACCAGGCGATCGGCGCCCTCAGTACCGCGATCAAGCTGAGCCGCGCGGGCCTCGGCGCCGAGGAAAAACCCATCGGCTCTTTCCTGTTCGCCGGCCCTACCGGTGTGGGCAAGACCGAGCTCTGCCGCCAGCTGGCCAAGGTGATGGGTATCGAACTGATCCGCTTCGACATGTCCGAGTACATGGAGCGCCACACCGTATCCCGCCTCATCGGCGCGCCTCCCGGCTACGTGGGCTTCGACCAGGGCGGCCTGCTCACCGATTCGGTGACCAAGCACCCGCACAGCGTGGTGCTGCTGGACGAGATCGAGAAGGCGCACCCGGAGGTTTTCAACCTGCTGTTGCAGGTGATGGATCACGGCACCCTGACCGACAACAACGGCCGCAAGGCGGATTTCCGCAACGTGATCCTGGTCATGACCACCAATGCCGGCGCCGACCTGATGAGCCGCCGCTCCATCGGTTTCACCACCCAGGATCATTCCAGCGACGGCATGGAGGAGATCAAGAAGATCTTTACTCCCGAGTTCCGCAATCGCCTGGACAGCATTATCCAGTTCAGCAGCCTGGATCTCGAGGTAGTGAAAACCGTGGTGGACAAGTTTATCGTCGAGCTACAGGCGCAGCTCGACGAGTCCCGCGTCACCCTGGAGGTGAGCGAGGAGGCCCGCGAGTGGCTGGCGGCGAACGGTTACGACGAAAAGATGGGCGCACGCCCAATGGCCCGCCTGATCCGCGACAAGCTGCGCAAGCCGCTGGCGGAAGCGGTGCTGTTCGGAGATCTGGCGGAGGAGGGCGGTCGCGTGATGGTTACCCTGGAGGGTGACGATCTGGCGATCAGGACGGCGGTTCCCGCCTGACAGGGGGCAGAGGACAGAAATGCAAAAGGCCACCTTCGGGTGGCCTTTCTGTCACCTGATCTCTGACCTCTGTCACCTGGCTCGGTAGGTGATCCTTCCCTTGCTCAGGTCGTAGGGAGTCAGCTCCACCTTGACCTTGTCGCCGGTGAGGATGCGAATATAGTTCTTGCGCATCTTGCCGGAGATATGCGCTATCACCACATGTCCGTTTTCCAGCTTTACGCGAAAGGTGGTGTTCGGCAGGGTGTCGATCACCTCACCTTCCATTTCAATGTAATCGTCTTTTGCCATGCGGCAGTAACCTTATAAATAACTTGCTCGGACCTTCACCCCGGCGCGTGGCCGCGGTACGACGGGCGTGCATTTTGCACGAAAAGCCCCAGCAGGGCAAAAGTTAGGGGGATTTTATTGCCCAGCGGTTTTCCCGCAGCAGTTCAATCGGCTGGAATTGGCTCTTGTAAGCCATTTTCTGGCACTCTTCTATCCAGTAGCCCAGGTACAGACTGGGCAACCCCAGTCGGCGGGCCCACTCCACCTGGTAGAGAATGCAGAAAGAGCCCAGGCTGCGCTTGTCCTCGTCCGGATCGAAGAAAGTATAGATGGCCGATACCCCGGCGGTGAGCACATCGGATACCGCCGTGGCCACCAGCCTGCCACGGGCGCGGAACTCGATATAACGGGTGCAGCCCCAGGCCTCGGTGAGGAAGCTGCGGAACTGCTCGCGGCTGGGAGGATACATTTCGCCGTCCGCGTGCCGCTGTTCAATATAGCGGGCGTAGAGCTCGTAGTGCTCGTCGGTATCGATCCCGTCAACGTGAAAGATATCCAGGTCGCGATTGCGGCGCCAGCAGCGGCGCTGGTTGCGATTGGGGACGAACAGCCCCACCGGGATGCGCGCGGGGATGCAGGCCCGGCAGGCGGCGCATTGGGGGCGATACAGGTAGCCACCGCTGCGGCGGAACCCCAGTTCCGAGAGACAGCTGTATAGGCGCTGGTCAACGGGGGTCTGCGGGTCCACGAAAACCGTGGTGGCCTCCCGGTCCGGAAGGTAGCCACAGGGATGGGGCAGGGTGGCCAGTAAGCGCACCGAGTCGAGCTGGGAATACTTACTCATAGTTCCAGGATAGGGTCCAAGGCTGTGCAAACGCCGGCATTTCGACTCCGCAGCGCAAAAGCCGCTCAAAATCCGCCCGGGACACTTCCACCGCGCCCAGGCTGAACAGGTGCGGATTGCCCACCTGGCAATCGATCAGTGGGCAGCCCCAGGATTCTAACTGGCGCACCAGGTGGACAAAAGCAACTTTGGAGGCATCGGTCGCGCGGTGGAACATGGACTCACCGAAGAACACCCGCCCCAGGGCGATTCCGTAAAGGCCGCCCACCAGCTCCCCGCCGCGCCAGGTCTCCACTGAGTGGGCGTAGCCCAGCCTGTGCAGTTGGACATAGGCATCGCGCATTTCCCCGGTGATCCAGGTGCCCTCGGTGTCGGCCCGGGAACTCCGGCAGGCGTCTATCACCCACTCGAAAGCCCGGTCGAAAGTCACCTGGAATCCGCCCCGGCGGAGCGCCTTGCGCAGGCTGCGGCCTATGCGGAACTGGTCCGGAAAGACCACGCAGCGGGGGGAGGGGCTCCACCAGAGAATGGGCTGGTCGTCGGAATACCAGGGGAAGATGCCACGGCGATAGGCGGCCAGGAGCCACTCCGGGCTCAGCCTGCCGCCGATGGCCAGCAGGCCGTTGGGGTCCTTCAGGGCGAGATCCGTCGGGGGAAATTCGATTCGCTCGCTGTCGAACAGGGTCAGGTAGCCGTCGTTGGTGCCGGTCATGCTCGGATTTCCATAGGGCGAAATTCGCCTCGAGCGTCAACATTCTTTTCGAACTGTAGGACGGATAAGCGTCAAGCGCATCCGCCGCTTGGGTTGGCGGATCCTTGCGATCTCTACCAACTGGTGTGGTGTGCGCACCATTGACCGGGCGGTGCGCACGGCGCACCCTACGGAGAGTCCCGAGTCCCGAGTATCACTGCGCGTCCAGGAAACGCTCCGCATCCAGCGCCGCCATACAGCCGGTGCCGGCGGAGGTCACCGCCTGGCGGTAGATATGATCGGACACGTCTCCGGCGGCGAAGACGCCGGGTACCGAGGTCTGGGTGGCGTTGCCGTCCAGCCCGCTCTGCACCAGGATATAGCCGCCGTTCATTTCCAGCTGGCCGGCGAAGATATCGGTATTGGGCTTGTGGCCGATGGCGATGAACACCCCGGAAACCTCCAACTCTTTGGTGGAGTCGTCCTGGGTGTTGCGCAGGCGCACACCGGTCACGCCGCTGTCGTCGCCCAGCACTTCATCCAGGGTGTTGTGCCAGCATACATTGATATTGCCGTTCTCCACCTTGTCCATCAGGCGGTCCTGCAGGATCTTCTCCGCACGCAACTCGTCGCGGCGGTGGATCAGGGTCACTTCGCTGGCGATATTCGAGAGGTACAGCGCCTCTTCCACAGCGGTATTGCCGCCGCCCACCACCGCCACCTTCTGGTCGCGGTAGAAGAAACCGTCACAGGTGGCGCAGGCGCTGACCCCGCGGCCCTGGAACGCCTCCTCCGAGGGCAGGCCCAGGTACTGGGCGGAGGCGCCGGTGGCGATAATCAGTGCATCGCAGGTGTAGGTCTCGTTGCCCTTGAGGGTAAAGGGGCGCTGCTTGAGGTCTACCTCTTCGATATGGTCAAAGATAATCCGGGTATCGAAGCGCTCGGCGTGCTGCTGCATCTGAACCATCAGGTCCGGGCCCTGCAGATCCGCCACGCCGCCGGGCCAGTTCTCCACCTCGGTGGTGGTGGTCAGCTGGCCGCCCTGCTGCATACCGGTGATGACCACCGGGTTGAGGTTGGCGCGGGCGGCGTAGATGGCTGCGGTATAACCGGCGGGGCCGGAACCGAGGATGATCAGGCGATGGTGGTTATTGTTCATGGAACGCTCTTAAACAAACAGTTAAAAACAGTGTATTGAACCTAGAAACTGCAGTTGGATCAGTTAAGGCTATCAATTTGGCGGCCATGATAGGCGAAGCTGCCCCCTCAACGAAATAGTTTGCCTTTATTTCTGCAATAACGCGCCACTATTGACTGGGGGAGGGACGATTACAAAAAGTGCAGACCTCTTCGCAGATAACTTTAAGAACATCATCTATATTACTGATTTACATAGACTTAAACTCACTTAAAGTAGTTTCTCAATCAGGCGATCGGTAGCATTTCGCGGGCGTCTGTAGTACACAGTCCGCTCTGGCGCCGCCGACCGGCGCGATATCGACGAGCGCGATACAACCAACACCAACTCCCGAGGTAAGCCATTGAAGGCCGACAGCGCAACCGACGCAGCCACCAACGACGATGCCCGTGTCCCGCCGGACTCCCTGATCGCCCGCCTGCTGCGCGAGGGTGCGCTGATTGCACTGCTCGCCGGCGCGCTGCTGCTCGCCATCAGCCTGGTGAGCTACAGCCCGCAGGACCCGGGCTGGTCCCACACGGGCCACACGGACCAGGTGCAAAACGCCATCGGGCCCACGGGCGCCTGGCTGGCAGACGTCTGCCTGTCCCTGCTGGGCTGGATGGCCTACCTGTTCCCGCTGCTGATCGGTTGGCGGGCCGTCGGCATTCTGCGCGATCGCAATGCGCGCTTTCACGGGCCGCTGTTCGCGCTGCGGGTTTCCGGCCTGGGTCTGTTGCTGGCCTGCGGCGCCGGGCTGGCCACCCTCTGTTTCGCCCAGGGGGCGGAGCCGCTGCCTTTCTCCAACGGCGGCATTATCGGCGCGGCGATCGCCGGGACCGCCGAACACAATCTCGGCTATGTGGGGGCGACCATCCTGCTGCTGGCCCTGTTCGCCATCGGCATCACCGTCTTTACCGGGCTGTCGTGGCTGAAACTGGCGGATTCGATCGGTCGCAATATCCTCGGGCTTTTAGGCTGGCTGGGGAACCGCTATCAGCGCTCGCGCCAGCGGCGCGAGGAGGAGCGCGCGGCGCGGGAGGCCGTCGTCGTGCGCAAGGCGGCGGTTGAAGAGGAAAAGCAGCGCACCGCCAAGCGCCTCCCGCCCAAAATCGAACCCGCGGTGCCGAAACCCAAGCTGAGCACCCGTGCCGCCAAGGAGAAGCAGCGGGAACTGTTCAGCGGGCCGGTCACCGGAACCCTGCCGCCGCTGTCACTGCTGGACGCGGCGGACAAGAACAAGAAGGCCGGTTTCTCCCGCGACTCCCTGGAGGCCATGTCGCGCCTGCTGGAACTCAAACTGAAGGACTTCGGCGTGGTGGCCGAAGTGGTCTCGGTGCTGCCGGGGCCGGTGGTGACCCGCTTCGAGATACAACCCGCGCCCGGGGTCAAAGTGAGCCGCATCACCAACCTGGCCAAGGACCTGGCCCGCTCCCTGGCGGTGATCAGCGTGCGGGTGGTGGAGGTAATCCCCGGGAAGTCGGTGGTGGGAATCGAAATCCCTAATGAAAACAGGCAGATGGTGCGACTTTCTGAAGTACTTTCTGCAGATGTGTATGACGGTGCCAAGTCGGCTTTGACCCTGGCCCTGGGCCACGACATCTCGGGCCAGCCGGTGGTGGCGGACCTGGCCAAGATGCCCCACCTGCTGGTGGCGGGCACCACCGGCTCGGGCAAGTCCGTGGGCATCAATGTGATGCTGCTCAGTCTGCTGTACAAGTCCACCCCGGAAGAGGTTCGACTGATCCTGGTGGACCCGAAGATGCTGGAGCTGTCGGTCTACGAGGGCATCCCGCACCTGCTGACCCCGGTGATCACCGATATGAACGACGCCGCCAACGGCCTGCGCTGGTGCGTGGGCGAGATGGAGCGGCGCTACAAGCTGATGGCGGCCCTGGGCGTGCGCAACCTGGCGGGCTTCAACCGCAAGGTGCGCGAGGCCATCGAGGCCGGCGAACCGCTGGTCGACCCGCTGTGGCAACCGGACCCCATGTCCAGCGTACCGGAAGCAGAGCAGACCCCGGGGCACCTGAAGCCGCTGCCGGCCGTGGTGGTGGTGATCGACGAATTCGCCGATATGATGATGATCGTCGGCAAGAAGGTGGAACAGCTGATCGCGCGTATCGCGCAGAAGGCCCGCGCCGCCGGTATCCACCTGCTGCTGGCCACCCAGCGACCCTCGGTGGATGTGATCACCGGTCTGATCAAGGCCAATGTGCCCACCCGGATTGCTTTCCAGGTTTCCTCCAAGGTGGACTCGCGCACCATTCTCGACCAGGGCGGCGCGGAACAGCTGCTGGGCCACGGGGACATGCTCTACCTGCCCCCGGGCAGCGGTGTGCCGGTGCGGGTGCACGGCGCCTTTGTGGACGACCACGAGGTACACAAAGTAGTGGCGGACTGGAGCCGGCGCGGTGAGCCGGAGTATATCGACGGCATCGTCGACGACACCAACAACAGCATCCCGGTGCCCGGCCTGCAGACCGAGGGCGGCGAGGACGACGACCCGGAAACCGACGCCCTCTACGATGAGGCTGTGGCCTTCGTCACCAAGTCCCGCAAGGCCTCCATCTCCTCGGTACAGCGCCAGCTGCGTATCGGCTACAATCGCGCCGCGCGGATCATCGACGCCATGGAAGCCGCCGGAGTGGTGTCCGAGGCGGGGCACAACGGCAACCGGGAAGTACTGGCGCCGCCGCCGGCCTGACGAGAGATTCGGTGGTGTAGGGTGCGCCGTGTGCACCGCCCGGATCAACGGTGCGCACAGCGCACCCGACAGTCCAACCGATAGGGTTCAGGCAGTATTCACCCGCCGGCAACTAATCTTTAGGGAAATCCCCTGCACAGGAATTCTTCGATGAAAGGTACTCTGAGAAACCTGATCCTGTCCCTCGGCCTGGCCGCCAGCGGCGCCTGGGCCGACGCCACGGAGGAGTTGAGCCAGCTGTTGAAGCCGCTGGCGAGTATCTCCGGCAACTTCCAGCAGACCCTGATCGACGAGCGCGGCAAGGTCATGCAGAAGAGCAGCGGCAACTTTTCCGTACAGCGGCCGGGCAAGCTGCGCTGGAAGACCGGCGAACCCTTCCCCCAACTGCTGGTCACCAACAACAAGAAGCTGTGGCTCTACGATCCGGACCTGGAGCAGGTGACCATCCGCCCGGTGGACAAACGTATGAAGGAAACTCCCGCGCTGCTGCTGGGCGGCAAGGTGGAGGAGATTCGCGGTTCCTTCAACGTCGACAGCAAGGACGGCGCCTACCACTTGACCCCCAAGCGCAAGTCGGCGGCTTTCAAATCCATGGAAATCCGCTTCAGCGACAAGGGCCTGCCGTCCGCGATGACCGTACGCGATGAGATGGGCCAGACCACCAAAATCAAGTTCAGCGGCATGAAGGCCAATCCGAAGTTGTCCGATGCCATATTCAATTTCAAGCCGCCGGCGGGGACCGATGTCGTTAAAGATCAGTGAGGCGCGATGAGCGACCTGTTTCAGTCCACTCCTCCACACCAGCCCCTGGCCGCGCGCATGCGGCCGGAGTCCCTGGCCCAGTATATGGGCCAGACGCATTTACTGGGGCCGGGGAAACCCCTGCGCGAAGCGGTGGAGCGGGGTCAACTCCACTCAATGGTGCTCTGGGGCCCGCCCGGCGTGGGCAAGACCACCTTTGCCCGCCTGCTGGCCAGGGAGTGCGATGCGCGCTTCGCGACCCTGTCCGCGGTGCTCGCCGGGGTCAAGGAAATCCGCCAGGCGGTGGCGGAGGCCAGGCAATACAGCAGCCGTACCATCCTGTTCGTGGACGAGGTACACCGCTTCAACAAAGCCCAGCAGGACGCCTTCCTACCCTACGTGGAAGAGGGCACCGTCACCTTTGTCGGCGCCACCACGGAAAACCCCGCCTTCGAACTGAACAACGCGCTGCTGTCGCGCTGCCGGGTCTACCTGCTGCGCAGCCTGTCCGAGGAGGAACTTCTGGACCTTTTGCGGCGTGCACTGAATGAAGACGCCGAACTGAAGGATCGGAATCCGTCGATCGCCCCGGAGATTCTGCAGAAGATCGCCAGAGCCGCCGATGGCGATGCCCGCAGCGCCCTCAACCTGCTGGAGATCGCCTGCGACCTGGCACGGGAGGAGGGCGGTCGTTTCGTGATCGACGAGGAGGTGCTGGCGGAGGTGCTGAGCGCCGATGTGCGCCGCTTCGACAAGGGGGGTGACTACTTCTACGACCAGATTTCCGCGCTGCACAAAGCGGTGCGCGGCTCCGATCCGGACGCCGCCCTCTACTGGTTTGCGCGCATGGTGGACGGCGGCTGTGACCCGCTGTACATCGCCCGCCGCGCGGTGCGCATGGCCAGCGAGGATATCGGCAATGCCGACCCCCGCGCCCTGCAGATCGCGCTAAACGCCTGGGATGTACAGGAGCGCCTGGGCAGCCCGGAAGGGGAACTGGCAATCGCCCAGGCCATCGCCTACCTCGCTGTGGCGGCCAAAAGCAACGCCGTGTACAGCGCCTACAAACGGATTCTGGCGGACGTGCGCCGGGACCCGAGCTACGAAGTACCGGTACACCTGCGCAACGCGCCCACCAAACTGGCCAGGAGCCTGGCCCACGGCGCCGACTACCGCTACGCCCACGACGAGCCGGACGCCTTCGCCGCCGGGGAAAACTATTTCCCCGAGGAAATCGCCGCGCGCAGCTACTACCAGCCGGTGCCCCGAGGGCTGGAATTGAAGATTGGCGAGAAGCTGGAAACCTTGCGGCGGCTGAACCGCGAGAGCGACAAACAGCGCTACAAGGCCGATGATCAATGACCAATGGAAAATTAGCCGCAATCGGTGATAATTGCCCATTGTTTACTGATCATTGGTAATTGAAACATGCAGTGGCTGGCAATCGCCCTGGGGGGCGCAGTGGGGGCTATTCTTCGCCATCTGATCACCGTTTGGAGCTACCCGGTCTTCAACGGAAAATTTCCGCTCGGGACCCTGATCGTCAATGTCAGCGGTTCCTTTTTGATCGGCATCGCCTACGTGATGATCGTCGAACGGGCCCTGCTCGGCCCCGAGTGGCGGCTGCTGCTGATGACGGGCCTGTTCGGGGCCCTGACGACCTTCTCCACCTTCTCGCTGGAAAGCCTGATCTTGTGGCACAATGGCCAACCCCTGACGGCCCTGGGCTATATCCTGATCAGCCTGGTCCTGTGCCTGGGCGCCACCGGCGGCGCCATTGCACTGGCCGCGAAATATTTGTAACCCCACCCATAAACACAATGCTGTAGGAGCCTGCTTGCAGGCGAACTGAATACAATGCTCGACCCCAAGTTAATTCGCACACAAATGGACCAAGTGGCCGCGGCCCTGAAAAAGCGCGGCGTGGAACTGGATACCGCCAAACTCGAAAGCCTCGAGGAGCGCCGCAAGGAACTGCAGGTACACACCGAGAGCCTGCAGAACGAGCGCAACAGCAAGTCGAAGAATATCGGCCGCGCCAAGGCCGCCGGCGAGGATATTGCGCCGCTGCTGAAGGAAGTCGAGTCCCTGGGCAGCCAGTTGAGTGAAGCCAAGCAGGCGCTGTCGGAACTGCAGGGCGAGCTGGACAGCATTCTCTCCGCCATTCCCAACCTGCCGGACGAGTCCGTTCCGGAGGGGAAGGACGAAGACGACAATGTGGAAGTTCGCCGCTGGGGCCAGCCGCGCCAGTTCGATTTCCCCGCCAAGGACCACGTGGACCTGGGCGCACAGCTCGGCGGGCTGGATTTCGAGATGGCCAGCAAGCTCACCGGTTCCCGCTTTGCGGTGATGACCGGGCAGGTGGCCAAACTGCACCGGGCGCTGTCGCAGTTTATGCTCGACCTGCATATCGAGGAACACGGTTACCGCGAGGCCAATGTGCCGGTCATCGTCAACGACGACTCCCTGTACGGCACCTCCCAGTTGCCAAAATTCGCCGAAGACCTGTTCAGGTTGGAGGATGAACGCGGTTTCTACCTGATACCCACCGCGGAAGTGCCGCTGACCAACTTCTACCGCGACGAAATTGTCGAGGACGCACAATCGCTCCCGCATAAATATGTGGCGCACACCACCTGCTTCCGCTCCGAGGCCGGCTCCCACGGCCGCGACACCCGCGGCATGATCCGCCAGCACCAGTTCGAGAAGGTGGAACTGGTGTGGGCTACCCGCCCGGACCAGTCGGAAGAGGCGCTGGAGGAACTCACCCGCAATGCGGAAACCGTATTGCAGAAATTGAACCTCCCGTATCGCACCGTGATCCTGTGCGGCGGCGATATCGGCTTTGCCGCCCGCAAGACCTACGACCTGGAAGTATGGATTCCCTCCCAGGACAAATACCGTGAAATCTCCTCCTGCTCACTGGTTGGCGATTTCCAGGCGCGGCGGATGAAAGCACGCTGGCGCAATCCTGAAACCGGCAAGCCGGAACTGCTGCACACCCTGAACGGCTCCGGCCTGGCGGTGGGCCGCACGCTGATTGCGGTGCTGGAAAATTACCAGCGCGAGGATGGCAGCATCGAAGTACCGGAAATTCTGCGGCCCTATATGCGCGGCCGGGAAGTATTGACGCCGGCATAACCCCACGACACGGAATACCACTTTGCGCTATCTGCCCCTCGCATTTGACGTTCAAGACCGCCCCTGCCTGTTGGTGGGCGGCGGCGCCGTAGCAACACGCAAGGCGCGGCTACTGGCCCGGGCCGGAGCCCGCCTGACGGTCGTGGCTCCGGAGATCACCGATGAATTGCGCCAGCTGATCGAAGACAGCGACGGGCAGTTTTTCCACGCCACCTATCACGCGGATTTCCTCGACGGCGCAGAGCTGGTGATCGCCGCTACCGCCGATCCGGCTGTCAACGCCGAAGTCTCCGCCGACGCACAGGAACGGAAGCTGCCCGTCAACGCGGTGGATGCTCCCGAGCTGTGCTCCTTCACCTTTCCCGCCATCGTCGAACGGGGTCCTCTGTCCATCGGCATCAGCAGCGGCGGCGCGGCGCCGGTGCTGGCACAGCGGCTGCGCGCCCAGCTGGAGGCATTGCTCTCACCGGGTATCGGCGCCCTGGCGGAACTGGCAATGCGCCTGCGCGACAAAGTAAAAACCGCGCTGCCGGAGCCACAGCGCAAGGACTTCTGGCGCTGGGTTTTCTCCGGGCCGGTGGCTTCCAGGGTGGAGGCGGGCAAGACCTCCGAGGGCGAGGCCGAACTGCTCGCCGCATTGAACAACTGGCGCGGCTCAGCCGCGCCAGTGGGGGAAGTCTACCTGGTGGGCGGCGGTCCCGGGGACCCGGACCTGCTCACCTTCCGCGCTCTGCGCCTGATGCAGCAGGCGGACGTGGTGCTCTACGACCGCCTGGTGTCGCCGCAGGTACTGGACCTGGTGCGCCGCGACGCGGAGCGCATCTATGTGGGCAAGAAAAAGGAATTCCACTCGGTGCCGCAAGACGGTATCAACCAGTTGCTGGTGGACCTGGCGGGAAAAGGAAAGAAAGTCCTGCGCCTGAAAGGCGGGGACCCGTTTATCTTCGGCCGTGGTGGCGAGGAGATTGACAAACTGGCGGAAGCGCGAATTCCGTTTCAGGTGGTGCCGGGCATCACTGCGGCATCCGGCTGCTCCACCTACGCGGGTATTCCGCTGACCCACCGGGACTATGCACAATCGGTGCGCTTTATCACCGGCCACCTGAAAGAGGGCGAACTGCAATTGCCCTGGAAGGAGCTGGCGACGCCGGGACAGACGCTGGTTTTCTATATGGGGCTCACCGGCCTGCCCACCATCTGCGAACAGTTGATTTCCCATGGTATGCCGGCGAATACACCGGTTGCTCTGGTGGAAAAAGGCACCACCAGGGAACAGCGGGTCGTGGTGGGGGACCTGTCGTCAATACCCGCGCTGGCGGAGGAAAAATCCGTAGAGGCGCCCGCACTCACCATCGTAGGCGGCGTTGTCAGCCTGCATGAAAAACTGCGCTGGTATCAGCCCTAACGTGAATGGCACTAAGGCCTGGGGCGGGCCTGCTGCCGGGAGTTCTTTGCGGGACACGGGCTAGGCGCCCCCCCGTAAATACATCCCTGTAGGCTTGTCCGCGAGGTCCCTCTCGCAGACAGTCCCGCAAAGAACTCCCGGCAGCAGACCCTTCGCATCAAGTTTTATCACTTAACTTAGTGCCATTCAGCCCTGATGTTACTACTCTCCCCTTGTAGGAGCGGCCCATGGCCGCGATCAGCGGTGAAGGCGTGCACTTCGCCTGCTACTCCGCTCCCGGCCGGACCGCTCCTACCGAACGCCCGGTCCAATTCGAGCATCTATACTGCAAGAGAAGTTTGCGAGTGGTGCACGGTATGTTTTGGGCGTCGATTCGATTCTACTGCACTCTTGTAGTGCGCAGTTTTTTGCCACGGGAAAGCGAAATCTGCCTGCCGGACCCGAACGACAGTCACTGTCGTCGATACACGCACCGCTACCGCGTCAAACGCAACTGGGTTAAAAACCTCTGGATAGGTTCGTCCCTGTTGATGCTGTGTTTCCCTCTGTTGCCTTTCGTCCTCTCCTTGGGACTCCTCACATCTTTTTTATCTTTCGCAATACTCGACGAAACCGCGTAGGGTGCGCCGCGCGCACCGAACCGCTCGAGCTGGCGCGCAGCTCCGTTGCTGGTGCGCGCGGCGCACCCTACATCAAACTCCTCAGTGCAGCGTCAGCGTATAACGGCTTTCCCTTTCCGAGAGCGGCGAAGGATTCCCCTGCACCCAATCCTCGTGCCCGTTGCCAAAAAATGGCGACAGCGGGTGCGCGCTCTGGCCGGTGGCCATATGGAAAATTCCGCTGTCCTCGCGGCCGGGGGAGACCACCATTCGCTCCGAGGCGCCGTTGTCCGGGGACTGTACCCGCGGCATATGAGTATCACCGGAAAGGGGCTCTGCGGGCATGGCGGTAAACCAGTTGATCGCGGATACCGCACGGCCCAAGGGGTGGTGGATACGCGCGGTATTCTGTGCTCCCCAGCTCTGCTCCGCCAGCGGGTGGCCGTCTTTGGCCATCTCTTCCAGAACGGCATCCAGGGCGGCCAGCTTCAGGGTCCGCCAGGATTCAAAGTCCGGGTTGAGCAGGTGCCGCGGTTCGCTCAGGCTCATTTCCCAGGCCCCGTATTCCAACTGGCGCTTCATGGGACCGAAGGAAAACTCCTCCTGAAAGCGGCGCATATAGGTGAGTACCGGTGCCGTAGCGAACTCCAGGAACTTGAGACGGTAATTGCGCACAATGCGGTAACCCACCGAAGAAGCGGCGGCGCGGCCGCCCCAGTTCTCGATCTGTTCGCGCACGTCGCGGTAATTTTCCTCACTCTCCAGCAGGCCCGACAACTGTTGCTGCCAGCGCTGCAGGAACACCGCCCGGTCGTCCAACTGGATATCCAGCAGGTCCCGCTCGGTAAAAGTTCTGCCGGCGAAAAGGGCATCGCGAATCTGCTGCTGGCGGGCTCCAAGGGCGTAGCCGTGGTCGCCCATCACCGCCAGAAACTGGCCATCCATGGTCCGCGCATTGGCGGTCCAGATGCGGTGGGAGGGCGGATCGTAGACCCGCGGCTGTTCGCTTGCAGAGAGGAAGCCATCCCAGCGGGCGCTGCCGTCGGCCCAGGAAACCGAGCGGCTGCCATCGAAGCCCACGCGACGGGGAATGGCGCCGGCGACCGTCCAGCCGATATGGCCCTCGCGATCGCCCACCACCAGATTCTGGTGGGGAATACCCAGTAGCGGGCCCAGGTCCAACGCTTCACGCGCGCTTTCCACTGTCTCCATTTGCAGCAGGTTCATATTGGCGCCGCGCAAATCGTGGGCCACCCAGCGGTAGGCGAGGGGAGTACCCCTGTAGTCCCGGCTCACCACCGGCCCCCAGATGGTTTTGCGGACTTCCAGATATTCTGTTTCACCTCCCTTCACCTCAATGGCTTCGCGATCGATTTCAAAGTCGCGCCAACCTTCGGGTGTTTTGTACTGGCGGCCGTTTTCGCTCAGCTCCAGCGGAATCAGGTCGCCCCAGTCACCGCCGGTATTGGTGAAGCCCCAGGCTACCAGGCCGTTGCTGCCCACCACTGCGATGGGACCACCAGGCAGGGTGACACCGCGCACCGTCCGCTCGCTTCCGGGCAGGTTCCATCCGGCGCGGTACCAGATATTGGGCACCCTCAACCCCAGGTGCATGTCGTCTGCCAGTATGGCACCGCCGTGTTCGGTCAGGGCGCCGCCAACCACCCAGTTATTGCTGCCATAGATTTTGTCGTCGCTCTCCATTTTCTGGTAGGCGATCGGCTCCTTCTCCTCCAGCAGTGAGGCGATATCGGTCTGGGGCATTTTGACGGGGCCGCGCGCCTCCCCGATCAGTGGGGCATCCCAGTGGCCGCCGTCGGGGAAAAAGAACTGGTAGAGGTCTTGGGGGAGCAGTTCGGCCAGGGCGGTGTCGCGCTGTTCGTATTCGCCGGTGGGACTCTGCAGGGTGAGGCACATGCTGAACATGCTCAGCAGGCTGTCCGCTTCGGTCCAGGGCTCCGGCTCCCTCCCCAGCACAGCGTATTCCCAGGGCCTTGCCTCCAGTTGCTGCAGGCCGTAGTTGACCCCTTCCACGTAGTGGCCCAGCAGCCGGCGCTGCTCCGCGGGCATCGCGGCCACATTGCGTTTGGCGCGCTTGCGGAACTGGTGCAAGCGTACTTTTTTGTCGTGTTTCAGCGCCGCGGGCCCCACCAGCGCCGACAGTTCGCCGGCGGAGTTGCGCCGCAACAGATCCATTTGGAAGAAGCGTTCCTGTGCGTGCAGGAAGCCCAGAGCAAAGGCTATGCTGTTGCGATCCAGCGATTCGATCAGAGCCACGCCCTGGGCATCCCGGCGGATGGTGGCCGGAACCTCCAGTTTCCCGGTATCCAGCTCTCCGTCCAGTATCGGCAGACTCTGTCGCAACCACAGCCAGCTGCCGGCCAGGGCAATTGCCAGGAGGGCGGCCAGCCAGGCCAGGATACGGAGGAAAAGGCGGGGAGAGGATGGACTCTTGGACATGGATATTTCCGTCGGCACTATTCTGATTGGCAGGATTCTAGCAGTGGATGAGCGCATCAAAATAGTTACCGGGCGGCAAATATTGGTCACAAAAAAAGATATCGAGTGGGATTGAGCGCCATTGAGTCGGGGCTTGTTTCCTGAGGGCAAGACAGAACTGACCGGTCACCCAAAAAAAGTCATAACAGGCTTTTAATCCTTCTGACCTGACCGTAAGATGGGGTCAATAACAAAAATAGAACATCACGTTTTTCTATAACAACAAACGCGAGGACGCGATGATGCATTACGCCGATCAGACCGGTAGCCACCGGTGTTTCCGCCTGTCCACTCTTTCCCAGGCAATCGCATTCGCCACCGCCATCAGCGGCAGCGCCTATGCGGCTGAAATTGAGGAGGTGACGGTAACCGCGCAGAAGCGTGCGGAAAACCTGCAGGACGTACCCATCTCCATCTCTGCCTTTACCGGCGACAACATCGAGAAGATGGGAGCGCAGAACCTGACCGACCTGGGCAAATCCACCCCCGGTGTCGAAATGAACAACGATACCACTCTTCAGCCCACCTACAATATCCGCGGCATCCAGACTTCCGATTTCACAGTGGGCTCCGACCCGGCGGTGGCCGTATATGTGGATGGTGTCTACACCGGCCGTGGTGCCGGTGCCGAAATCCCACTGGCGGATATCGAACGGGTGGAGGTATTGAAAGGCCCGCAGGGAACCCTGTTCGGTCGCAACGCCACCGGCGGTGCCATTCACATCGTCACCAAGAAGCCGTCCAACGAAAACCATGCGGAAGTATCCATGACAGCGGGCAACTACGGCCGCCTGTCTTCCGATGTGATCATCAACCGCGCGCTGACCGAACAGCTCTCCATGCGTTTCTCCGCATCCAGTGACCGCCGGGACGGTTACTACGACAATGCCGGCGAGGGTTCCGACTGGAACGGCCAGGACACCCAGACCTACCGAGCCGCCTTCTCCTGGGTACCCAGTGAGAACACCGAGATTGTCTGGCGCAACGAGTACAACAAGTTGGACCAGAACAGCGGCATCCGGGTATCCACCAACAGTTCCATTTCCGAGGGCGATATCTTCGGCGATCTGGCTCTGGATTTCCCCAACCGCGAAAAGCGCGATCTCTACGGCAGCTCGCTGACCGTCAGCCACGACTTCGATGACGTTACGCTCACCTCCATCACCGCTTACCGCAAACTCGACGCGATGATCCAGCAGGACGAAGACGGCACAGCCAATGCCGATTTCTTCTTCGGTTCCCGCAATACCGACGAACAGGAATACTTCTCCCAGGAACTCCGCCTCAACGGCGCCACCGATACCCTGAAGTGGACCCTGGGTGCCTCCTATTCACAGGAAGAGCTGGAACACCAGACCGATGCGATTTTTACGCCCAGCACTTTCGAATCCTTCGCGCTCTATACGGCGCTGAAGGATGACCCCACTCAACTGGCAGCGCTTGGCTTCGACCCCGATATGCTCGCCGCTTTCGCGAATATGACGGACGAACAGATCAGAAAGCAAGTACCCGCACTTCGACAGGGACTGCGCATGACCCCACTGGATCTCGGCCCCTACGGCATGGCGACTGCTGACGGCGCCGTGACTGCTGCTTTCTTCGGCCAGACCTTGCTGCCGCAACTACGTGCTCAGGCCGAAGTTAACCCGCAGGTACTTCAGGGCTTTACCTGTGCGACACCCCTGGGCATGGTGGAAAATGCGCAAGCTGCCTTCCAGCAAGCACAGGCTTCGGGCGACCCCAATGCGATCGCCCAGGCCGGTGCCGCCTTGCAGCAGGCTGGGCAGCTTATGCAAGGGTGCCTGATTTCCGGCGCCAACGCTTTTGTCCAAGGCACCAACGCCTCCTGGACCGAGAGCGTACTCAACACCGGCGACTACCGCTCGGCCGCCATCTACGCCGATGCCACCTGGTCCATCACCGAGCGTATGGACCTGACCGGGGGAATTCGCTACACCCGGGACGACAAGGACTTCACCATCGATACCACCTACCAGAACAGCCTTTACGACATCCCCTTCGGTATCGCCTTCTTCAGCGACGGCCAGCCGATGGTGTCCCAGAAGCAGTCCGACAACTGGTCCGACCTGTCCGGCCGCCTGGTGCTGGATTACCGCTGGAGCGACAACGTGATGACCTACGTGTCCTGGGCCAACGGCTTCAAGGCGGGCGGTTTCAACAGCCTTAATTACGGCGACGATATTGAGAACTCCTTCGACCAGGAGAATGTCACCAATATCGAGCTGGGCCTGAAGTCCAACCTGCTGGACAACCGCATGCAGCTGAACGCGGCCCTGTACAGTTACGAGTACGACAACCTGCAGGAGCTGGTCCTGATCGGCGAACCGATCCCCAGCTACAACCTGCGCAACGCCGATGCCGAGGGGCAGGGTGCCGAGCTGGAAGTACTCTGGGCGGCCACCGACAATCTGCTGGTCGGCGGTAATTATTCCTACCTGGATACCGAGTACACCAGGTACAAGGTCATTACCGCCGCCGGTGAGACCCAAGAGGACGACCGCACCGGCCAGCCGCGGGTGGGCACACCAGAAAACAAGGTCAACCTGATGGCCGAGTACACCCTGCCGCTGAACAGCGGTGCCCAAGTGGTGTTCCGCGGTGACTACAACTGGACCGACGAGCGGGTGGGCACCATCACCGATCCCTCCCTGGTGATCGACGACTACAAGCTGCTGAATGCGCGGGTGGCCTTCAACAGCGCCAACGACACCTATACCGTTTCCGCCTGGGTGCAGAACCTCACCGACGAAGAAATTGTCGGCTCCTACGGCGGCCCGGGTGAAGCGATTGGCTCCAACACCGGCTGGCGCTTTGCGCCTCGGATGTACGGTGCCGACTTCACCATGCGCTTCTAGGAGGGGAGCCTGTTCGCAAACGAGTGAAGTGATAAGGCCGGCTTTGTCGGCCTTTTTAAAAGAAATTGGCGCCAAATAACTCTTTAATCAGGTCCATTTCATAGGAATTGCGTCCAAACTGCGTATGATGAATCCCAATAACCGCAGTTCGCAATTGGAATGACGATGCTGGTGCATGAGGCCGATATCAAAGCCCAGACTGAAACACAGGCCGAGCTTCTCACCCGTTATCGGCGCATTCGTGGGGAAACCGAGCAGTTGGTGGACCCGCTTTCCGCGGAAGACATGCAGCTCCAGTCCATGCCCGATGCCAGCCCGAGTAAATGGCATCTGGCCCACACCTCCTGGTTCTTCGAAACCTTTATCCTTCAGCCTAACCTGCCGGATTATCGACTGTTCGACCCCGGCTACCACCACCTTTTCAATTCCTATTACAACAGCTTGGGCACCCCCTTCAGCCGGCCACAACGCGGGCTACTGTCGCGCCCGGACCTGGACAGCGTCTTTGCCTACCGCAGCGCCGTGGACCGGCAGATGAATCGGCTTCTGGCCGGGCAACCCCTGTCTCCAAACCTGGAAGCGCTGGTCGTGCTGGGCCTGAACCACGAACAGCAGCACCAGGAACTGCTGTTGACCGATATCAAACACGCCTTCTCCATCAATCCGGTTTTGCCGGCCTACACCGACTACAGCCCTGAGGATGATGACAGCGTTGATACGACAGACATGCGCTGGCTGCAAATACCCTCCGGGGAGTACGCGATCGGCAGTGACGGCGACCACTTCTGTTTCGACAATGAGAGTCCACCGCACCGGCAGCTGCTACAGGACTTCCAGATTGCCTCGCGCCTGGTGAGCAATGGAGAATACCTGGAGTTTATCGAGGATGGCGGCTATCGCGAGCCGCGCCTGTGGCTCTCCGACGGCTGGGCCTGGTTGCAGCGGCAACGCATCGATAAGCCGCTCTACTGGCAGCAGCGGGAAGGTCGCTGGTACCAGTTCACCCTGAGCGGACTGCAGCCGCTGCAGGGCCCCGAACCCGCCTGCCATCTCAATTTCTACGAGGCGGACGCCTACGCCACCTGGGCGGGCAAACGCCTGCCTAGCGAATTCGAGTGGGAGGTTGCCGCCTGCCTGCACCACCAGCCGGACCAGTTGGCCAAAGCCAACCTGCTGGAAAAGCGCCAGTTTCGCCCTCTGGCCGCCGATCACGGGCAAACCCAGTTTCTCGGCGACCTGTGGGAGTGGACCTCCAGTGCCTACCTGCCCTATCCCGGGTTCCGCGCCAGCGCTGATGCGGTGGGGGAGTACAACGGCAAGTTCATGTGTAACCAGAAAGTATTGCGCGGCGGCTCCTGCGTAACACCGGCTGACCATATCCGTATGAGTTACCGGAATTTCTTCTATCCACACCAGTCCTGGCAATTTACGGGTATTCGTCTTGCGGGAGATCTATTGTGAATATGGCATTGGCACAGCGGCTCGACACGCAGCCGGAAATCGGCGAATTTTTGCGGGACGTACTCGAAGGACTGAGCGGGCAACAGAAAACCCTGCCGTGTAAATATCTCTACGACGAAACCGGTTCCCGCCTGTTCGAGCAAATCTGCGAACTCGACGACTACTATCTCACCCGTACCGAAGCGACGATTCTCGAGGAAAACCTCGGCGAGATGGCCACCTGCATTGGCCCCGAAGCACTGATCGTTGAGCCCGGTGCCGGCAACTGCGAAAAGATCCAGCCGCTACTCGAGGAATTGGAATCTCCCAGCGGCTATATGCCCATCGACATTTCCCCGGAAATCCTGCTCGCCGCAAGGGATGCCATTAAAGAGCGGCTGCCCCAGATCCAGGTCCACGCCACTGTCGGTGACTTCACCCAGCACAGTGCCTGGCGCGCCCTGGAAAACAACGGCGGAGACAAGCGGGTGATCTTCTTTCCCGGCTCCACCATCGGCAACTTCAACCCCGAACAGGCCAGGGCATTGCTGCGGAATTTTTCCTCACACCTGGAGGCCGGCGACGGCCTGTTGATCGGCACCGATCTGGTAAAAGATTCCGTGATTCTGGAGCGTGCCTATTGTGACAGCAAGCATATCACCGAGGCTTTCAATAAAAACCTTCTAGTGCGCATCAACGGTGAGCTGGCGGGGGATTTTGATACCGGTCTCTTCGCTCACCGCGCCTTTTATCACCCGTTGCGCCAACGGGTGGAAATGCACCTGGTCAGCCTGAAAGACCAGGCAGTGCATATCGCCGGGGAAACAATCCGGTTCAAAGAAGGGGAGACCATCCACACGGAGAACAGCCACAAGTACTCCCTCGAGGATTTCCATAACCTGCTTGCGGAAACCGGCTACACTCCACAGAAACATTGGCGTGACGGACAGCGACATTACGCTATCCATTACGCTCGGGTAAGCTGACGGGGGCGGAAAATCTTTCCTGGTTTCCCCTGCAAATCCGCGCCAATTCAAATAGATTTACGCCAAAACCCCATCAATCTTCCCAGGCACTATTAGCGCAAAAGCTAAAATCAATTGGCAGCCTTTGATTATTTGAGCTATTGGATTACAGGCTTTTCGCAGTAGTAGCGCGCAGTTCCCGTCGCTTGTAAAGCTTCATCCAAATAATACAGAAGCCATCTCAGAGCGGAGGAGATCCATGTCAATTACCACTTCCAGGCCGACCATTATACGGCTGCTCCTGACCACATTATTCATTTTTTCCCCACAGGCACTGGCGCAGGATGAGGCCCCGCCCAGCAGCTACATGCCCGTAGTGGATAAGGAGAGTTTCAGCGACACGCTCGAGCGTATGCGGGAGGAGAAACCCTCCATTGAGAAGCGTCACAAGGAGCTCCTCAACAAACGCTATGACCTGTCCGACAAGCCGGCGCAAGGGGTCACCATGAGCGGTGGCAAGGCCGTGCAGAGCGGCGTACGCGTCAAGCTGCCTCGCGGCACCAGCTGGGAGGACCTGGCAAAAATGTCACCGGAGAATATCCGGGAAAAAGAACTCTGGCCCGAGGGCTTCTACCCACTGCCACACCCCAACCAGAATGAAGGGGGAATGCTGTTCCCGCAATTCCACATCGACGCGATAAAGGACCAGGAGGGTAGGGACCTCACCCGTTTCGACCTGGATTTCCTGCTGCCGGACACCTTTCTACCGGAGTTCCCGCCACCCATCTTCCTTACCACCCGGCCGGACCTCGGCGATGTATCCCAGGGCAAGGCTGTCACCCTGACCAACTTTTTCGAGCTGTTCAACGGTATCCTCAACCCAAAACAGCTGGAGGGGATGCGGCTGCTGGTGACGCCTTTCCCGCAGCAGCAATTCAACGCTACCACCGACCGGCGCTCGGAAAAACCCAGCCTGGGTGTCGCCTGCCTGGACTGCCATATCAACGGGCACACCAACGCCGCCACCCACCTGGTGGGTGATATCCGGCCGCAGAAGCACCGCCACCGTATCGACACTCCCACATTGCGCGGAGTGAATATCCAGCGACTGTTCGGCTCCCAGCGGGCCCTGAAAAGTGTGGAAGACTTCACTGAATTCGAGCAGCGGGCCGCGTACTTCGATGGCGACCCGGTAATCGCCACCAAGAAAGGCGTCAATATCCTGGAGCGGGGCAGCCAGGTACATTTTATGGCTGAGGTACAGGAACTGTTCGACTTTCCTCCGGCGCCCAAGCTGAACCTGCTCGGGCGGCTGGATAAGAACAAGGCCACCGAGCAGGAACTGCGCGGCGAAGAGATATTTTTCGGCAAAGGCCAGTGCGCGGTCTGCCACACCCCGCCTTACTTTACCGACAACCTGATGCACAACCTGCGCACGGAGCGCTTCTTCAAGCCCAAAATGATCAACGGCCGCCTGGCCAGCGCCGACGGCCCCATCAAGACCTTCCCCCTGCGCGGTATCAAGGACTCGCCCCCTTACCTGCACGACGGCCGGCTGATGACCCTGGATGACACCGTCGAGTTCTTCAACATCGTGCTGGGCACCCAGCTTACCGAGCAGGATAAGAAAGACCTGGTGGCTTACATGTATACTCTTTAACTCTCTCCCGGAGCCCGGCAGTTCAAAGGAACAGCCGGGCTCCCTCTTTGGTTCCGAGGCAAAACCCGGTAAGGTGCGCGCTCGACCTGCTGGAACCTGCAATGAGTAAGAAGTTCGCCCCCGCGGCCGGGCTCGGCAACCGCCACCTGCAAACGTTGTTTCCCCGATTCCACCGTCCCAAACCCCGGGTTGAGACTCTCCGTACCTGGTATCCTACCCCGGACGGCGACCGGCTGGCACTGCACGCCCCGGCAGCCCTGGTGGACGACCCACAGCGCCCACTGGTTCTGGTGTTGCACGGCCTGGAGGGTTCCGTGGATTCCCCCTATGTCCAGGGGCTGATGCCAGCCCTGCTGGAGCGGCACTATCAGGTGGCGGTGATGCATTTCCGCGGCTGCGGTGGCGTACCCAACCAACTGGCGCGGGCTTACCACAGTGGTGACAGCGACGATCCCCGCTGGCTGGCGGGAGAGCTGAAGAAGCAGTTACCCAACACCCCACTGATGGCTGTCGGCTACTCCCTGGGCGGCAACGTCCTGTTGAAGTGGCTGGCCGAGGACGGGGAGGGCAGTCCACTAACCGCCGCGGTGGCAGTATCCGCGCCCATGGACCTGAGCGCCTGTAGCCGGCGTATAGACTCCGGACTATCGCGCCTCTATCAACGGCACCTGCTGGCCAGCCTGAAAGCCAGCCTGCGGCGGAAGGCAGCCAATCCGCAACTGGCCGCGACCCTACCGAACCTGGATGACCCACAAAATTTCCGCAACTTCCGGCAGTTCGACAACGCCTTTACCGCGCCCATGCACGGATTCCGGGACTCGGACGATTACTACACCCGGGCCTCCAGCAAGCCGCTGCTCAAGCATATCACCAGGCCAGCGTTGATTATTCATGCGATCGACGATCCCTTTATCTGTCCGTCGGCAATTCCGCACAAAAGGGAAGTCAGCGCCCAAGTACAGCTTGAAATTAGCAAGCAGGGCGGGCATGTTGGCTTTGTCAGCGGCAGCCTGTGGCGGCCACACTACTGGTTGGAGTCGCGGATTCCCGACTTTCTGGCCGATTACAAAGACATACAATCACCTGGTAAAATCTCAGCAGTATGAACGACCCAATCAAACGCCCCCTCTATATTCCTCACGCCGGCCCCTCCTTACTGGAAATGCCCCTGCTGAATAAGGGCAGCGCATTTACCCTGGAGGAACGCCTGGAGTTCAATCTGATCGGCCTGCTGCCGAACAATGTCGAGAGCATTAAAGAGCAGGCCCATCGTGCCTATCATCAGTACCTCAAGTGCAAGAACGACCTGGATCGCCATATCTACCTGCGCGCGATCCAGGATGACAACGAGACGCTGTTTTTCCGCCTGATCGAAGCCCACATCGAAGAGATGCTGCCGGTCATCTACACCCCGACGGTAGGGGAGGCCTGCGAAGAGTTTTCCAATATCTACCGCAACCACCGCGGCCTGTTTATCTCCTATCCCGACCGGGAACACATGGACGATATCCTGCGCAGCGCCACCAAGAACAACGTAAAAGTTATCGTGGTCACTGACGGGGAGCGTATTCTCGGGCTCGGCGACCAGGGCATCGGCGGTATGGGAATTCCGATCGGCAAGCTCTCCCTGTACAGCGCCTGTGGCGGTATCAGCCCGGCCAATACCCTGCCGATCATGCTCGACGTAGGTACCAACAACAGAGAACTGCTGAAAGACCCCATGTACATGGGTTGGCGTCACGAGCGAATTTCCCAGTCGGAGTACGATGACTTTATCGCCCAGTTTATCGATGCAGTGAAGCGGCGATGGCCCAGCGTACTGCTGCAGTTCGAGGACTTCGCCCAGAAGAACGCCATGCCGCTGCTGGAAAAGTATCGCGACCAGCTCTGCTGTTTCAACGACGATATCCAGGGCACCGCGGCGGTTTGCGTGGGCACCATACTGTCGGCGTGCCAGGCGAAAGGTGAAAAAATCGGAAATCAAAAGGTTGTTTTGGTTGGCGCAGGCTCCGCCGGCTGCGGTATTGCAGAGCAGATCATCAAAGCGATGATAGATCAGGGGTTAACGGATACCGAGGCCAGAGCCCGGCTTTTCATGGTGGATCGCAACGGCCTGCTGACTACGGATATGGACGGCCTCTACGATTTCCAGGCCAGGCTGGCCCAGAACCCGAAAGACCTGGAGGGCGTAAACGGCTGGAGCCTTCAACAAATCATCGGGCAGGTCAGACCGACCGTGCTGATCGGCGTTTCAGGGCAGGGCGGCCTGTTTACCCAGGGTGTTATCGAGACCATGCAGGCGGGCTGCGCAAGGCCGGTGGTGCTGCCGCTGTCCAACCCAACGTCCCGAGCCGAAGCCACTCCGGAACAAATCCTGGAATGGACAAACGGCCAGGCGCTGGTCGCCACCGGAAGCCCCTTTAAACCGGTAACGGTGAACGGAGAAACCTATCCCATCGCCCAGTGCAACAATGTCTATATTTTCCCCGGTGTCGGTCTTGGAGTGATCGCCGCGGGCGCCACAAGGGTGACGGAATCCATGCTGATGGCCGCCTCCAAAGCTCTCGCCAGCCAGGCGCCGATCAATACCACCGGTGAGAATATCCTGCTTCCGCGGCTGTCGACGATCCGCGAACTGAGCAAGAAAATCGCCTTCGACGTGGCCCGCCAGGCGCAGAGCGACGGCGTCGCCCTGGTCAGCGAGGCCGAGGACCTGGTGTCCGCGATCGAGCAGAACTTCTGGTATCCCCGCTATCGGAAGTACCGGCGGCGGTCCTTCTAAAAGCTTTTTCCAGAACTATCGTGCGAGCGCCGGCAGCGACCGGCGTTCGCTGCAACAACTTTCGAGATGGCGAGACGCCACGCAGAGGTGGGACTCGCCTGTGAATCTCCGAGCCGCTTTAGATCAGCGTTGCCATTTTTCCCATCAGGATGATGGTGGCATTATCGCTGAAACGCTGCCCCTCTTCGATATATTCCCAGACCGTAGCATCGCTTTTCCACCCACCCTGCTTCTTGATCAGTTCAAAGTCCACCTTCTCCCGGGCAGCCGACGTAGACAGTCCGCGGCGAAAACTGTGGCTGCTTAAACTGGCAACGAAATCAAAACCACAGGAAGTGCCAAGGCTTTTCAGTAGGTCATTGACTGCCCCTGGGCTAAGCTGCTTTGGCCGAACCTGGTCCCAGCGGTTGACTGAGCGAAATACCGGCCCCTCAGTAATAGCGGCCCGGTCCAGCCAACGCCTGAGGGCGGTAGCAGGGCAGATTTGCTTGTCCCCAAAGGGCAGGGCACGCGCCAATCCTTCCCCACCTTGATCGGTCTTGGACTTTGGCAATCGGATAACAAGCCCTTCATCCTCCCAGGTCAGGTCAGAAACCTGTATCGCCACGAGTTCACTGCGCCGAAAGGCCCCAAAAAAGCCGGTGAGCAATAGGGCGAGATCCCGCAACTTCTTCTTTGTATCCGGAAGCCCCCGTAAATGGCTGGCCATTGCCGCAATATGCTGAAGACGCAGCGCCTTGGCCTTCTGTTTTGGCGTGCCATGTATACGCCGAATGCCTTCCATCGTTTTCTGCACCAGGGGATCGTTAACCGGATTGGCAAAGCCTTGGTACTGATGCCATTGACCAATGGCCGTGAGGTGTAAATCCAGAGTGCGCGGGTTGACCTCTTTGACACGGCTGAGCAAATAACGCACAACCACCTGGCTATCGGTAGGAAGTCTTCCTCCCCACTTCTCAAACTGCCGGACCGCTGATCGGTAGGCCTTGCGGGTGTTATCTGACGTCGCTGCGCGCAGGTACTTCTGTACTTCCTCTCCAGATTGCAATTCCCGCGCGCTCATTGACGCAACTGTGAAGTGACTTGGAGATTGCGAGGGTGGGTGTTCTTTGTCCATTGGAGAATGTGTCATCGAAAGGCCGTATTTGTACTGATGGCGGGAAGAAGAGATTCGTACTGAAAATTCTAACCGACGATAAGTGTCATTATCGATGGTTAATAAAGTGTTTCAAGAAGTTATTCCAAACAAGAATATAATGTTATATTACGTACTACGTAATATGGTATGAAAAACAAGGAGACCGAAGAATGGCGCGTATAGGGGTTACTTATCTGGATATCGCTCAAGCTGCCGAGGCGGTGAAGGGCCGAGGTGAGGAGCCGACAGTGGACAGAGTGAGAGCCGAGCTGGGTACGGGAAGCAAAAGCACAATTGCCCCACTGCTGAAGCGCTGGCGTTCTGAAACGGGCAACCAGGCTGATACAGGCGGAATGCCCAGGGACCTGGTTGAAGCGCTGAGAGCATTACACGATCGGGTACAGCAAGAAGCCGACCGGAAAGTGGAGGAGGCCAGGGAAGGGTTTGAGGCCACCGCCGAGAAGCACAAACGGGAGAGGGAGGAGGCCAGGGCTGCCACCGCCGGCCTGGAGGATGAGGTGCGCAGCCTGAAGCACAAATTGGAGATCTCCGAGGAGCAGAATCGGAAATTAAAGTCGGCTCAGGAGGAATCACAGGCGGCGCTGAACAAAAGCGAGTTTCAACGGGAAGAGGGCAGCGTCCGTATTGCCGAACTTAAGGCGACCGTGGAAGAGCTAAAGCAGGAAAATCGCGATATACGCGACCATTTTGAGCATTTCCAGCAGCGGGCAGCTGATGATCGCCAGCACGAGCGCGATCAGTTCAGGTTGACAAACGAACAGCTCAAGGGGCAGATAGCCGACCTTGCGGAGCAGCTTTCTGAAGCTGACCGCAGGCTCACGGAACGTGAAGAGACCGGTGACCGGCAGCAGGAGATCATAGCGACACTGGAAACGGAAAATCAGCATTTGCGGCAGCAAGTCTCAGGATACCGCACTGAAGTTGAGACCCTAAAGGAAAGGCACATCGACCACGCAGAGGAGATTGCGGCAAAGGCTGCCGAGATCAGCGTCCTGCACGATAAAGTTACCTCTTTATCGAGCCATAACGCGTCTGTCAGCAAGGAGGCTGAACTGTTGCGGCAATCGCTGGGCAAAGTAGAGCTGGAGCTGAACTCAACCAGAGACAGGGTGATCCTGTTGACTGACGAGAATCGGGCAATCTTACAGGAAAAGGCTGTCATCCAGGGCCAATTCAAACAGCTCGAAAATTCTTTACGAGAGTCACTCCCGAGTGAATGAAGGTTGAACCTGGCATGGAGTAAAAAGCCAAGCTCTATCCGGCTCCGCAGCCAGCTCCCATGAGGGTCGGCAGGGATTCTGGAAATTTTCGCCAAAATGATAGGTTAACTTGTTGTTTCTAAAGGATTTTTATCTGGCGTGACCATAAAGGGAACCACTATAAGCCAATAGCCACTAGCCACTAGCCACTATAAGGGGGAAGATCTACTTTTGACACTTAATTCATCCGTAATTTTGATGGTCGCCAGTAGTCCTAAAGGGCTATTGGTGGTGGGCGGCTATTGCGGTAAAGTCGATGACATAAAGGGGGCAGATCTATTTTAGATGCTTTATTTGACATCGACCATTAAATGAACAGTCAATAAATTCAAGCCAATATGGAGGCAGGGATGACTGATAGTACTGGCGGTAACGATAAGTCGATGGTCGGCCGGGGAGCTAGGTTAGGGTTAGTAATAATTAGAACGATTAGAAATAGCCCTTTTGGAAGGCTGATACTATTTCTTCTGGTAAGCGCTGCAATACTCACAATTGGCCTGCTCGGACTGGTTAAGTCTGGTGGTATTGCTGATAGCATAATTGCAGGGCTGAAGTTGCTCGCGGACGGGGATGCGGATCAATTTGATAGGGGAGTAATACTAAACCTGGTGGTGTTTGCATTTACCATGGTTTTTTCACTTGGACTATCTATATTACTTAGTCCGGCCTTTCAGTATGCTCCCCACTTGACGGAATTTGTCAAGGATGGGGGGTTGCTAAAAAGCACTTCTACGGGAGGTGGCAGTGCGATCCCTGCGATTTTTTTGATGGGTTCTATGGCTGTTTCTGTAGCGGTTAGCCTCGATGTTAATATCAAGAACTACCTGGATGGCAGGAAAGGCGAAGTTACTTCGGAAGCAACACCTGACCTTCCTTCAGTTCCCGAGCCGGACCCTATCGATCCAGAGAATCCCGAGCCTGGTATTGATCCGGTGGCGCATGGGGAAATAAACGATTTGAAAGACAGTATCGACAGACTGGATCAAACGTTTCAGGCTCTACTTGCCGCTGTTAATCATAGAAACCTGCAACTGGATCCAGAGTCCCTGAATATTCTTTCAGATTCTGTTGCAGATACACTGTGGGAGAAATATCACCTTCAGTTTAAGGAACAGCTCATAGCCGCTTTACCCGACCAGAATGACATTGAATCGATATTAGATCGGCGTGAGAGTCTGGAGCGTCCACAGGTCGATGCCGATGTACTTGACGCTAGATACTACGCTTCAGAGATTGAGTATCAACACTGCTTAGAGCAAAAAAAGATTCTGTACCTGTTTCTGACCAAAGCAAGAAAAGAAGACTGCAAAAATACTGCTTATGGCTGGGTAAAGGAAATTCTGCCCAACCTGAGTGTTAGGGATGAAACTCTTAATGCAGGGAACTCGCTGGTAGAGGAGTCGGGTAATGACAAGAAAGAGAGTGATGAAGGGGGCGCTCTGGCGCTTGGGGAAAAATAGAGGAGCTGTTCGCCTGCAAGCAGGCTCCTACAACCGGTCCGCCCGTGACGGGGATGCTTTTGATTATGGAAGTACCGCCAGATTGACAACCCCGACTGCCGCATCCAATTCCTTGATCACCCGTGTAAATCGTACTGGTAGGAATCTAGCGGCCGGGGCAAAAATCTGCCAGGCGAACATTTTCGGGGCAATTCAACCTCGGTTCGCCCGCAGGCAGGCAGGCTCCTGATCCGCGTAGTCTTTGGTGTGGTCGCGGTTGGCCTCGGCCGTCACCTTGCCGTTAAAGGCGTCCCGTTGGCGGTGCGACCTCTCACTATGTCGAATACTGTTTAGTATTCGACATTAACTGTTAATGCCGGTAGAATGGGCTTCCAACCGAAAACCCGGTCTTCAGACAACTTATGGCAATCCCGAAACCTATCCCACTATACCCGACCTATGCCGAGCTCAAGGATCTCAGGTTCAACGACTATCCAGATCTTCGGGACTTCCTGGAATCCGGCGAATCCTGGTGGCAGTCCCACTGGCGCTGGGGCCAGGAGTTCCTGAGCTACACGGGCCGCAACAAGTCCGAGCATACCTTTACACGCTTCCGTAACGAAACCGAACGTTTCCTGTTGTGGGTGTTCCTGGTCAAAGGCATACCCATGGAGCGACTGCGCAAGGCCGACATCCTCGAGTACGCAGATTTCTGCTGGCAGCCCCCGGTGTCCTGGATTTGCCTGGCCAACCACGAAAAGTTCCTGTTCAATAACGGCCGGTTTATTCAAAATCCATCCTGGGCACCGTTTAAGCTCAAGCAGCCCAAAAATAGCGATAACCCAGACTCCAAACCTGACAAGAAAAAATACAGGCCATCACAGCAAACCTTGACCGCCACGTTTACCGGAATCATTGCTTTCTATAAGTACTTGATGAACGAGGAACATTTATACGGTAATCCTGCCCAGATTGCCAAGCCAGACTGTCGCCATTTCATCAAGGATGCCCAGGTCAAGGAAGTTCGACGGCTGACGGAAGTCCAATGGAAGTATGTATTTAACATTGCAGTGGAAATGGCCGACGAAGATCCAATTTATGAGCGAAATTTGTTTGTTATTTGTGCGCTTAAGACGTTGTTTTTGCGGATTTCGGAACTATCTGAGCGACCCCAGTGGACTCCCGTTATGAGCCATTTCTGGCAGGATTCAGACAGCAACTGGTGGCTGAAAATTTTTGGGAAAGGCCGGAAATTACGGGATATCACTGTCCCGGATAGTTTTATCCAATATCTGAAGCGCTACCGGGTGTACAGAGGCCTCAGCTCCCTTCCTTCTTCAGGAGAAAACCATCCCATTGTTGAAAAAATTCGAGGCCAAGGTGGCATGACGTCTCGACAGCTTACTCGAGTGGTCCAACAAGTCTTTGATCGCGCATACGACGCGATGCGACAGAATGAAAGTGAGGACAACGCTCGCAAGCTAAAAGAGGCTTCTACACATTGGTTAAGGCACACGGGAGCTAGTATGGAGATTGAACGCGGCCGCGCGCTCAAGGATCTATCCGAAGACTTGGGCCACTCAAGTATGGCAACTACGGATACCGTATATGTGCAGACCGAGAACCGCGTACGAGCACAAAGTGGAAAAGGCCGTGGCGTCAAATAACCGAATAAGTCTCATGTATCAATCACCTCGGTGACAATATGTTCAGCTACCATATCCGCCGAGATTCTTACCGCGGGGGAGAGATCCCCGCCGGTGGAGAATTTCTCGCCGCAGATCGCGTAGATATCCAGTGCATGGGGAAGCATACCCATCAGCCTCCCCAGTTCAATTGCCTCGGAAAGATTCAGGCCGTGGCTGGAGGTAATGGAAAGGCTGACCGGCAACTCCTCTTCCAGGCCATTCAGGTGGATAACCTCTCCTGGGGCCCGGCTGTCTGAACAGGCTGCGTCCACCAGGTAGACCCGCCTGTTCATCCAATCTTCCAGTAACCGGGTAACGTCGCCGCCATTTTCGATACAGACGGCGTCGTTTCCCAGCCCCTGGCGCACCCGATCCAGCATGTAGGGACCCACACTGTCGTCGCAACGGAATCGGTGCCCAAGGCTGATTACCGCGGTATCACTCACGGGAATTCCCTCCCCGCTCCAGGCGCAACTTCAGGAAATGTGTAGAGCAGGAGATACATGGATCGTAGTTGCGAATGGCCTGTTCGCACTGCCACCTGAGCTTTTCCTCCGGAAGATGCAGATACTGTGGAATCATGCTGCGCAGGTCCTCCTCGATGGTTTTCTGGTTCTGGGAGGTGGGCGGCACTATCTTGGCGTCGGTGATCTTTCCCTCCCGGTCCAGGCTGTAGCGGTGGTAGAGCAGTCCCCGGGGAGCCTCGGTGGCGGCGTAGCCAGTGGCTTCACTGGGTCCGCATTGAAGGTAGGGCTCCTCCGGCCGCCGGTAGTTTTCCAGTATCCGCAGGGCTTCATCGAAGGCGTAGAGTACCTCCAGGCTCCGCACCACAATGCTCTGAAAAGGGTTTACACAGAAGGGGGGAAAACCGATTTCCCCCGCAATCTGTCGGACCAGCGGCGACAGGCGGTCGAAATTCAGGTTGAAGCGCGCCATAGGTCCAACCATATAGGCCCCACGCTGGTTGAGGACGCTGTGCAACGCGTTGGTATATTCGACATGTCGCTCAGTGAAATGTTGATCGTAGTCCGCCACAGAGATGTTCAGGCCCCGCGTGGATACAATCCGCCCTTCGTTCATCGGGTATTCGTGTGGATGCGAAAGGGCGACAAATTCATAGGGATTATGTGTCGAGCGCTCGAATTTCGGAAACGGCAGCGAGGCCGCCCAGCGCGTATTGTCCACCGCCATATCGCGCGCCCGCTGCAGCTCGTCCACCAGCGGGCGCAGTTCTCCCGCCCGGGGCACATGGTAGAACCCGCCCACACGGACATTGATCGGATGTATTTCCCTGCCGCCCAGCAGGCGAACTATGGCGTTGCCGGCCTTTTTCAGCTGCAGCCCGCGCTGCACGATCTGAGGATGATCCTTGGACATGGCCACGGCACTGGGGTAACCGAGGAAATCCGGTGCGTGCAGCATGGCGATATGCAATACGTGGCTTTCGATCCACTCGCCACAGTAAATCAGCCGGCGCAGAGCCCGCAGTTCAGGCGTCGGCACCAGGCCAAGTGCATCCTCCATGGCGTGCAGTGCGCTCATCTGGTAGGCCACCGGGCAGATGCCGCAGATCCGTGCAGTGATATCCGGTGCTTCCAGGTAATCGCGCCCGCGTAGGAATGCCTCGAAGAAGCGCGGAGGCTCGAATATTTTCAGCTGCACATCGTGCACGCCGCCGTCGTCATAGCGGATATACAAGGCCCCCTCCCCCTCCACACGGGCCAGATAGTCCACCTTGATGGTCTTACTCTTTGTCATGGCGGCGGCTTTCTTCGGCAAAGGCCGGTGCAGCGGCATTGAAATTGCGCAGGTTCTCGACAATGGTGACCGGTTGTACCCCCATTTCCTCTTTCCACCAGTGGCTCAGTGACGCGGTATTGGGGTTTTCCTTGGGGCCATAGCAAGCGTAACAGCCGCGATTATAGGAAGGACAAAGCGCACCACACCCGGCGTGGGTAACCGGGCCCATGCAGGGCGTACCGTGGGCAACCATGACACATACATTACCTTTCAGTTTGCACTCAATACACACGGAGTGCGGTGGTACCTGTGGCGGGCGCCGGTGCAGGAAAGCGCTGATCACCTCTAACAGCTGTCGTTTGTTGATCGGGCATCCCTGCAGTTCAAAATCCACCGGTACGTGAGCGCTGATCGGTGTCGAGGTTTTCAGCGTTGCAATATATTCGGGGTGGGCGTAAACAATGGAAGTGAAGTCTTTCACATCGGAAAAATTACGCAGGGCCTGGATGCCTCCGGCGGTGGCGCAGGCGCCGATAGTGACCAGTGTGCGCGACTGTGCACGTACTTCGCGGATGCGCTCTTCATCTTCTGCAGTAGTAATGGAACCCTCTACCAGGGAGAGGTCGTAGGGCCCTTCCAGTTGTCGGCTGGAGGCCTCCATAAAATAGGCAATATCCATCTTATCCGCCAGCTGCAACAGTTCGTCTTCGCAGTCCAACAGGCTCAGCTGGCAGCCGTCACAGGAGGCGAATTTCCACACGGCGAGTTTGGGCACCGGCGTAGCATTACCCATTGTGAATGTCTCGGTGGAATCTTACAGCGCGCGAATATGAAACCATTGCCGGATATCCTCGTAACGAAAGACGGGGCCATCCTTACAGATAAAATTTGGGCCCCACTGGCAGTGGCCACAGTGGCCGGTAGCGCATTTCATATTGCGCTCCATGGAAAGGTAAATGGCCGAAGGCGGCATACCTTTTTCCAGCAGCACCCGGATACAGAAACGCATCATGACTTCCGGACCGCAGAGAAACGCGAGTGCTTTCCCGGCGTCGAAGGACATCGCCGCGAGCGGATCGGTGACCGCGCCGATGCGTCCCGTCCAGTCCCGCTCCGCCTGGTCGACCGTAACCTGCACATCCATACTCCGGGACCACTCAACCAGTTCGTCGCGATAGAGCATTTCCCTGGGACTTCTGGCTCCGTAAAAGAGGCGCACTGCCGCACCTCCCCCCTGCGATAGCAGGGTGTAAATAACCGGGCGCAACGGGGCCAGCCCCAGGCCTCCGGCGACCAACAGAATCTCCCTTCCGACGACAGAAGTTATCGGCCAGTCGCTGCCAAAGGGGCCCCGTACACCCAACTGCCCGCCCTCACGAAGGTTTTCCAGTGCGCGGGTAACCATTCCGTGAGTCCTGATGGTATACACATAACCGCTGCCCTGGTCGGCAGGACCACTGATGGAAATCGGCACCTCGCCGGCCCCGAAAGCGTAGAGCATACTGAATTGCCCCGGCTGGAATCCCGCTACCCTGCCCATCCCGATCGGCGAAAGATGCAAGGTGAAGGTGCCGGGGAATTCCTCCGCTCTCCGCTCGACGCGGAACACTTCGGGAACCACTACTGCCCTCCCGCCGGCCGCGAAGGGTGGCCGTAGATGTCCAGCAACTGCATCCGGGTAGCCTGCAGCCGCTCGGTCATAATGCGGGCGAAGCGCCTCATCAGTTCGTAGCCGAGTTCCGGGTCCTGATGGCATTTTTGACGCAGGCATTTACCTCCCAGGCGAATCGCGCGGACCCTGTCCACAGCGCGCGCATCAAAAGTCCACTGATGGGGAGGGAACAACCAGGACCAGCCGAAAATATCGCCGTGCTGCAGGGTCTGCAGGCACACCTTTCCGTGCCCCGGCACATAGGTCTCGATAGCGACCCTACCCTGGCGAATCAGGAAAAAATGCTCTGCCGGGGCGTGTTCCTCCGCGATAGTATCGCCGGCACTGTATCCGACGATCTCGCCACAACCACCGATAAATTCGAGATACTCCTCCTCGATACCGTCGAAGAACGGGTGCTCGCGCAATAGGTCCACGATTTTCTTCACGGTTTTTCCGCCTCCCGGATACGCTGCACCTCCTCGGTGATATCGATGCCAACCGGACACCAGGCGATGCAGCGCCCGCAGCCGACACAACCGGAGGTACCGAACTGGTCGTACCATGTGGCCAGTTTGTGGGTCATCCACTGGCGGTAGCGGGAGCGGGTATCCGGCCGCACCGGACCGCCGGTGATATAACTGAAGTCAGCCGTAAAGCAGGAATCCCAGCGCTCCCAACGCTGTGCGTGTTCACCGCTGAGATCGGTGGCGTCCTCTACCGTGGAACAGAAACAGGTGGGGCAGGCCATGGTGCAGTTGGCACAGGACAGGCAGCGGTCTGCGACCTGGTCCCAGGAGGGACTCTCGTAATTGCGATACAGCAGTTCCTTCAGGTCCGAACTGTCGAAACTGCGCGGCCCCTCCAACATCTGTTTCGCCGCCCGCTGAATCGCCTCGCGTTCGGCCTTGCGATGCCCTTTACCGGCGCGCCTTAGCGGCAGTTGTCGCAGAATCCTCTCGCCCTTTTCCGAGCCGCTGCAGAGCAGGAAATAGTGGTCTTCCCCATCGACCACTTCAGTCATTTCCAGATCATTTGGCAGTGTTACCTTCGGCCCGGTATTCATTGAGGTGCAGAAACAGGTGGCCGCGGCGGAAGTACAGTTAACCGCCACGATGAAGAGCTTCCCGCGCCTTTCTGCATAACTGTCGTTTTGGTATCGGCCATCTACAAACACACGGTCCTGAGTGGCGATGGCATGCAGCTCGCAGCTGCGCACGCCGAGAAAGGCCATGTCTGGCGCCTCCTCCACAACTGCGGTTATTTGCATCGGGTGGACGCTTTTCTGTGCCCGCCACACCGGACGTCGCGGCAACTGCAGGAACTTTTTCCACGAGTGGGGACCGGCGGCGTAGCCGAAATAGGCGTCGTCTTCACGGCGCTTCACCCGGTAGCAGCCCTTTTCCTGCTCGTCGGTCCACCCTCGCGGCAGATCGTCGGCGGAACGGATTTCATCGTAGACAATGGCTCTCTCCGACAGCGTCGGGCCAAGCACCTGGTAGCCATCCGCGCGAATCGCCTGAATTAATCTATCCAGGTATTTCGCCTGCAAAATGAACGTTTGCATTATTTCTGGGCCATGACTGGCTCGTTCCTGCGCATAAATGAATCTGCTTGGTTGGCGGGAAGCAAAGGCAAAGATCTATTATTGAGTAAGATTGTAGAATCCCGCGGCCCCGTTTGAGAGGAGATAGGTGACAATGACCCACGATCAATAGTAATCTGCAGGCATCAATGACCACTTTATTGAGAAGGTTGCCATGCGCCAGGTAGATGGTGAGATTTTACTGGACGAACTCGGCATCGACCATTTAAAAAATGCCTCGGCACTCGGCGCCCTGTCCGACCAGACGATCGCTTACCTGATGAAGAAGGGACGTGTTTACGCGCTGCGCAAAGGCGAGACACTATTCGAAGACGGCGCAGCGGGAGACACCTTTTTTATCATTCTCAAGGGTTCTTTTGCTTATTATCTACCATCGAATAATCATAGTAAGTATATACGCGAATTCAATTTTGGGATGGAGATAGGGTTCGTCAGTATGATCGCGCTAATACCGCGGCCAGGAACTGCGATAGCCTCCAGTGACAGTTATGTTTTGGAGGTGACAACAGACCTGTTCTACGCCCTGCATTATGAAAGGCCCCTCGACTTCGGCGTGCTGCTGATAAACCTGTGCCGAGAGTTGGCGCGGAGAATCCTGGAAAGGCAAAAAAGAAACAACCACTGAAGGCTTTGGTCTGGCCTGAATGGCACTAAGTTAAGCTCCGAGTTGCTCCTGTCCCTGAGGATTACGCTGTAGGAGCCTGCTTGCAGGCGAACATTCCCGGTGCCTTGCCGCGACCTCAATTCGCCTGCAAGCAGGTTCCTACAGGGGGGTCCGCTTAATTTAGTGCCATTCTGGTCTGGCCTGATTCAAACGGCAATAGAAGCCATCCGGATTCAGCCTTTGACACATACGTGTGGTTCCAGCCGCACCACCTTGCGCGCCAGGCCCGCTTTCTCCGCCGCATCAACCACTGCACGCACATCCTTGTAGGCACCCGGCGCCTCCTCCGCTACACCGCGCATGGACGGGCTGCGGATCTGGATGCCACGCTCCGCCAGTTCGTCCACCACTGAGCGCCCGCGCCACTGTTTGGTGGCCTGGTGCCGGCTCATGGCGCGGCCGGCGCCGTGGCAGGCGGAATGGAAAGAGAGATCCGCACCCTGCTCGGTGCCCACGAGAACGTGCGATTCGGTGCCCATGGAGCCGCCGATCAGCACCGGCTGGCCCACCGCGCGCAGTGTTTCGGGAATCTCCGGGTGCCCGGGGCCGAAGGCGCGGGTGGCGCCTTTGCGGTGCACATAGAGTTTGCGCTCTCCGCCCTGCACCCGGTGTGTCTCCACCTTGCAGGTGTTGTGAGAAACGTCGAACAGCAGGGTCAGGTCCGCCTTCGGCAGTACGTCCGCAAACACTTCCCGTGTCAGGTGAGTGATGATCTGGCGATTGGCCAGGGCGCAGTTGATGCCTGCGCGCATGGCGCCCAAATAGGCCTGGCCCAGTTCGGAATTGATCGGCGCGCAGGCCAGCTCGCGGTCCGGCAACTCGATCTTGTGCTGGCTCGCGGCGAGCACCATGTACTTGAGGAACTCGGTACCTATCTGGTGACCCAGGCCGCGGGAGCCGCAGTGGATAAACACCACGACGTCATCCACCTGCAGGCCGAATGCGGCGGCTGTGTTCCGGTCGTAAATTTCCGCTACCCGCTGAACTTCCAGGTAGTGATTACCGGATCCCAGCGTGCCCATTTCGTCCTGTTGGCGTTTGCGCGCCCTGTCCGAAACCTCCGCCGGGTCGGCGCCGGCCATGCAGCCGCGCTCTTCAATATGTTCCAGGTCTTCGGGATTGCCGAACCCCTGCTCCACCGCCCAGCGCGCGCCGCCGCGCAGCATCGCCTGCATACCCTTGTCATTCAGGTGAATGCGCCCGGTACTGCCGACACCCACTGGAATATGTTTGTAGAGCTGGTCGGCCAATTTTTTTTTGTGGGGCTCGATGTCGTCCACGGTAAGGCCGGTGCGCAGACAGCGCACCCCGCAGGAAATATCGAAGCCGACGCCGCCGGCGGAGACCACGCCGCCTTCATCGGGATCGAAGGCCGCCACGCCGCCGATGGGAAACCCGTAACCCCAGTGGGCGTCGGGCATCGCGTAGGCCGCCTGTACGATACCCGGCAGGCTGGCCACGTTGGCCAGCTGCTCGAACACCTTGTCGTCCATATCGCGAATTAGCGATTCGTCAGCGTAGATTATCCCAGGCACCCGCATTTTGCCGGAGGGGTCCATACGCCAGCTGAATTCCGACTCGCGCTCGAGAGCGTATTCGCCTTTTTTCATATCGCCACCTCAGATGCGAAGAGCTCCACCCTGAATGCCGCTAAGTTAAGGGAGCCGGGCATTTTTGTAGGGTGGATAAGCGAAGCGCATCCACCAGAAGCCGGCTGCTGGAGTGGTGGATGCACTTCGCTTATCCACCCTACATCGGGCCAATCGCGCTTAACTTAGTACCATTGAGCTCCACCCGATTTAACCAGAGGTCAGCTTTTTGGAGGATGGGCAAAGCGAAGCGTGCCCATCCTACAGAACTTCGCCCACTTCACACGTCGATAACGCACTGCCCCATCCAGCCGCCGTTCTCTTGCTCACAGACTTTCAATGCAGTGTAGGTGGCCCCCTTGGCTTCCACCGCCGGCATATGCTTCTGCCGCTGCACTGGCTCGCCCCAGGCGCTGCCGCTCAACCGGTTCCCGTCCAGCTTTACCGCGAAACGGGAAAAGAGCATTTTGCGCGTGGCCATTTCGTAGACCAGCGCATTGATCCAATCCACCAGCAATAGCTCGAGATCGGGGGCTTCGCACTCGACGTCCACGCGCTCATCCGGCGACACACTGTCCAGTTCGGTAACGGTCGCGGTCAGCGCCAGGCCGGTCTGCTCGAAAGCTTCCTCCGGCGTCGCGCCATAACCGCGAAGCCCCATATCGGCCTCGTGGCTGAAATGCTCCCAGCCGGTGGTCAACGGTCAATCCCCACTACCCTGCGCTGCGAAGACAATGCGCACCCGGTGGCGCTCGCCATCGTCCCTGAACGGGATCTGCGGCCCGTCGATCTTCTCTCCATCCAGGTTCAACTCGTGGATTTCCTCCGGGCAGCCGCCGCAGTTTTCCACTTCGATGTCATAGCTGCTGTTGCCGCGACGCAGTGTCACGCGATAGCGCTCCCAGGAAGGGGGCAGACAGGGTTTTATCTCCAGATTGTCTCCGCGGACGCGCAGGCCGAGCAGGACTTCGAGCGCCCCGCGGTAGAGCCAGGCGGAAGCGCCGGAATACCAGGTCCAGCCGCCCCGGCCCACGTGCGGCGCCACCCCGTAGACGTCCCCGGCCAGTACATAGGGTTCGGTACGGTAGCGCTGCACGCCTTCGGCGTCGGAGGTATGGGTAATCGGGTTGAGAAGGTCGAACAGGTGCCAGGCGCGCCCGCTGTCGCGGAGGCCGGCGGCGGCCCAGACGGCCCAGGTGGCGGCGTGGGTGTACTGGCCGCCGTTTTCGCGGATGCCTGGCGGGTAGCCCTTGATGTAGCCGGGATCTTTTTTCGTGCGGTTGAAGGGCGGCGCCAACAGCAGTATCTGCCGGGCCTCCTCGCGCACCAGGTGCCGGTAGGCAGACTGCATTGCCGTGGGCGCCCTCTCTACCGGCTTTTCCGGGGCCAGGACCGACCAGGTCTGTGCAATCAGGTCGATCTTACACTCGTCGCTCTTCTCCGAACCCACCGGTGTGCCATCGTCGTAGTAGGCGCGCCGGTACCAGGCGCCGTCCCAGCCGTTTTCCTCCACCTGCTGCTTGAGATTCTCGCCCAGTTCGCGGTAGTGGTCCGCCAGGGCGCCGTCGCCCATATGCTCGCACAGGGGCGCCATATCCCGGCAGACCCGCACCAGGAACCAGCCCAGCCAGACGCTCTCGCCGCGCCCGGTGGTACTGATGCGGTTGAAGCCGTCGTTCCAGTCGCCGTTGCCGATCACCGGCAGGCCGTGGGGGCCCACCGCGCCGGCGCGCTCTATGGCCCGGCAGCAGTGTTCGTAAAGGGAGCCGGTTTCCGCGCTGGTTTCGTATTCCGTGTAGCGCTCGTTTTCGTCCTTTTCCAGGGGAGGCCCCTGCAGGTAGCTGACCCACTCCTCCAGGATGGAGTAGTCCCCGGTTGTGCGGATGTACTCCGCGGTGACAAACGGCAGCCACAGCAGGTCGTCGGAACATCGGGTACGCACGCCCCGCAAAGGGTTCTCGTGCCACCAGTGCAGTACGTCACCGTCCTGGAACTGCCGCGAAGCGGCGCGCAGGATATGCTCCCGGGTCCACTCCGGGTGCGTCCACAGCAGCGCCTGCACATCCTGCAGTTGGTCGCGGAAACCGAAGGCACCGCTGGACTGGTAGTAGCCGCTGCGGCCCCAGAGCCGGCAGGCCAGGGTCTGGTACGGCAGCCAGCGGTTCACCAGCAGGTCCGTGGCCTTGTCCGGCGTCTCGATCTGTACGCTGCCCAGGTATTCCTCCCAGAATCCTTCAGCTTCCTCGCGGGCCGACTCCGCCCGCTGCGGATCGCTGAACTCCTCGGCAAGCTCCAGGGCCCGCTTGCGGTCGGCGCCCTCTCCCAGCACGAAATAGATCTGCTCTGTGGCGCCGGGCTCCAGGTCGATATGCACCTGATAGGCCGCGCAGGGGTCGCCGCCGTGGTCCACCTGGCCGGAAAGGCCGATGCAGAACATGGCTGCCGGAGCATGGAGCCCGCCGGATTTCCCCAGGAATTCCGTGCGGTCCGTGGTCAGGCCGTGGACCGGCAGGCTTGCGGCGAGAAATGCCACGCCGGCGTCGGCATCGCGGGTGAAAGTGTTGCGCGCCAACAGCACTTCACTGTGGGATTCAAATTCGCTGACGATATAGGGCCAGGTGCCCGCCCGGGTCAGCCCCAGGACCCACTCCACGTAATAGGTGGCGGTGATGCGCCGCGGCCGGTCCCAGCTGTTGGTCAGGGTCAGGCGGCCGATCTTTACCGGCTCCTGCCGATGCACGAAGACCCGCCAGGCCTGTTCCATGCCGTGGCTGTTGTGCCGGTATTCGGTGTAACCGGCGCCGTGGCGCACCTGGTAGGGGGCATCTGCGGGGCGCGGCGCCGGTGTCGGCGACCACACCTCGGCGGTCTCCTCGTCCCGCAGGTAGAGGACCTCCCCACTGGGATCGCGCACCGGATCGTTTTGCCAGGCGGTCAGGCGGTGCTCACCGCTGTTGCCGGACCAGGTGCAACAAGAGCCCGCTTCTGTCACCAGACAGCCGAAAGAGGGATTGGCGATTACGTTGACCCAGGGCGCCGGCGGGCGCTGTCCTCTCTCCAGGTGCAGCACGTATTCCCTGCCGTCGGCGCTGAAGCCGCCGATACCGTTGTCGAACAGCAGGTCCTCCGGCCGCTCCAGATCCGGCGTGGGCTGCGGCTCGTAGTCCGCGGGGCGAACCGGCACGAAGGGGGGCAAGTGCTGGGGCACACCGGGGGCGGCGATCTGTGCCGAGACCGGGCCGGCAGAGGAATCCAGCACAACCCGCGCCGCGGCCGCCAACCGCTCCCGCTCCTCCCCGGGCAGCTCCCGCCCGGGGACAATAAATACCGAGCCACTCAGCTTGCGCAGGGTCCTGCCGCGGACATCGGTACTGATGTATTGCAGCCGATCCCGGGTGTTCTGTTCGTAGCCGGCGGAATCCTCATCGATGATCACCAGGTCGATGGCTATCCCCCGGCCGCACCAGTAGGTGTGCGCCTGCAGGATGGGCTCGGCGAAGGCGACCTCCCCGGAACTCTGGACCTGCAGCAGCAGGATCGGATTGTCGCCCGAGATGCCCCGGCTCCACAGGCTGGATTGCAATTGCCGGCCGCGGCCGAGTATCCGGGAGGGCGCGCGCACACTGCTGTCCGGCGAGAGCAGCGCCGACAGCAACTCCATCATCCAGCGCAGGTTCCCCGACGCCATGCGCAGGTTCTGCAGTTCGTGCTCCGATTGCATGCGCGCCAGGTCGAAAATCCAATGTACCTGGGGCAGTGAGCGGCGGGAGCGCAGCACCCCCATCAGTTCCCGCCGGGATTTGCTGACCCCGGTCAGGTAGGCGACTTCAATTTCCGACTGCGCCGGCACGGTCAGTTCCACACCGGTGGCGATCACCGGATCGAGGACCGCGCCGGTGGTGCCACTGAAGCCCGCCAGCCCCTTCTCCAGTGCCTGGGGGCGCGCCGGGGAGCCGCCGCGCCCGAGGAAGCGCCAGCGGTCCGTTTCCCAGGCGAGCCTGTGTTTCACCCCCGGCTGTACCAGCACGCTGTGACCCAGGTAGACGGGCTTCTCCTCGCTGCTGCGCGGCCGGCGCCGGTAGAGCATGGTCTGCTCCTCGGGCAGGTGGTGGCTCTCCACGAAAAGTTTGGCGAAAGCCGGGTGGCGTCGGTCCTCCTGTTCCGGGGCCAGCACCACTTCCGCATAAGTGCCCAGCAACAGCCGGCGCGGGCGCGCACTCTCGTTCTTGATGATCAGCCGGCGGACCTCCAGGTCGTGCTGGGAGCTGATGGCGATGCGCAGGCGGCAGAACAGCTCGGACTCCCGCCGCTGGTATTCGGTGCAGTGGGGCGCGAAACTGGCGGCGCACAAGCTGGTATCCGCGCCACAGGGGTCCAGGCCGATGGAAAAGAGCGTTCCCTTGTCCAGGTCGCGCACATAGCACCACTGCCCGAACTGTGCCCTGGTGGGGTCCGGTTGCCAGCGGGTCAGGGCGATATTGTGCCAATAGCTGCCACCGCCGCCTTCGGCGCTGTTAATCAGGGAGTAGTGGCCGTTGGACAACAGGTTGTACTGCGGACGCACTCCGTGCAGGGTGGCCCACCAACTCTCCAGGGGCACCGCCGGGTGGAAACCGCGGACAGCACCGGGGCGGCTCCAGGGTACCGGTGCCGCGGGTGCGGAAGGGATGCGTTCGTGCAGCAGCGGCGTCAGACCGGCGATGCGCGGCTCCCGGTGAAAGCGCCGCAACATGACGTCGGCGTGAAAGAAATTGTTCAGGGCCAACATGATCATGCCCTGGTGGTGGCTCATATAGGAGCGCACGGTGCGCGCCCTGCGCGGCGCGGCTTTGGCGGTGCGGCCGAAGTCGATCGCCTCGTACAGGCCGTATTGACCGTAGCCGCCGTGGGTGCGCAATCCGCGCAGGTTGTCCACCACAGCCGCGGCGTCGAAAGGCAGCGCCATCATCGACGAATAGGGGGATATTACCAGGCGGTCGCCCAGGTCCCGTCGAAAGCCGATGCCCGGTACCCCAAAGGCCCGGTACTGGTAGTGCAGGTGGGTATCGAGCTGGTAGTAGCCGGATTCGGAAATCCCCCAGGGTAATCCCAGCCGCCGGGTAAAATCGCGGTGGACCTCGATGGCGTTGCGGCAGGCCTTCGCGATCAGGCTGTGGTCCGGGGTCTCCATCAGCAGGCGGGGCATCAGGTATTCGAACAGGGTGGCACTCCAGGACATCAGCACCACCTTTCCCTTCAATCGCCGGAAGGGGCGCTCCAGGTGCAGCCAGTGCTGGCTGGGGACATCCCCCTTGGCCACGGCGATGAACCCGGCCAGGCGCGATTCCGAGGCCAACAGGTCGTAGTAGTTGGGATCGAGGCTGGCGTCGGTGACGTTGTAACCGATGCGAAACAGGTGGCGGTCCCGGTCGTAGAGAAAACCGAACTCCATCTCCTGCACCCAGTTCCGGGCCCGCGTGGCCAGCCCGCGCAGTTCCCGCGTGCGCTTGTCCGCGTGTTCGCGGGTGGATTCCAATGCGGTCCGCAGTTCGCTGTTCCAGTCTTCTGCCTGTCGGCGCAGTTCCTGCGAAATATCCGAGTCCGCCAGGGTGGACTCGAGCCGCTCGAGAATCTCTTCCGCCTCCCAGCAGCGTTCGGCGAGTTTCCCCAGAGGGACCTGGGGGTCCAGGGCCACTGCCAGTACTTCGTAGCTATCTGCGAGGGGGGTATCCGCTTCCCGGTACGCCGGGGGCGGTTCCTCGAGCAGGGGGTGGCAGGCCTCGATGCTTTCCCGGTGGCGGCGCAGGAATATCCGCTGGTGGTGCAGTTCGTCGAGCCAGTGGCGCAGGCGTCCCAGCGCCTCGGCACTGAAACTCTTGTCGTCGCTCTCGATCAGCGCCAGCATCCGCTCCTGCAGCTCCGGTATTTCCCGCTGGTAGGCCTCCTCTACCACGGACCACCAGTCGCCCTCCTCCACCCGTTCCTCCAGGCGGTCGCGCAGGTCATGTATCTGCGCGATGATTTCCCGCAGCTCCTCCCCGGGTTTCGAGCCGTCGCTGGGCTGAAGGGTCTCCTCGATGATACCGAGGGTGTCCACAACCCCGCGCACCAATTGCCGCCCCGCGGGCGGGAGATACAACATCTCCTCCAGGCCGCCGGCCAGGGCCAGCAGGGACCCCGCGAGGTTGCCGCTGTCCACGGTGGAGACGTAACGGGGCAACAGCGGGCGCAGTTCACGGGTTTCAAACCAGTTCAGGAAATGCCCCCGGTAGCGCTCCAGGGAGCCCATGCGGTCGAAGCTGTTGTTCAGGCTGGCGAGCAGTTGGGTCAGGTCTATATAGCCGAAATCGTAGGCGCTCAGGACACTCAGCAGCCCGAGGCCGATATTGGTGGGGGAAGTGCGGCGCGCGAGCACCGCCAGGGGCTCCTCCTGATAGTTGTCCGGCGGCAGCCAGTGATCGTTCGGCCCCATGAACTGCTGGAAAAAAAACCAGGTGCGCCGCCCCAGCAGGCGCAGTTCCCGCCGGTCTTCATCGCCGACGGGCAATTGTTTGATTACCGGTGGCCGGTCTATCCAGCGGGTCAGTTGCGGCGCCATCAGCCAGGCCAGCAGGAGCGGCGCGGCGGCGAGCAGGCTCGCCGGCTCGCGGAAAATCAGGCCGAGTGCCACGATGGCGGCCAGCGCGGGGGAAATCCACATTTCCCGCCAGGCGCCGACCGCTCCCATGGCCCGGCCCAGTGCCCGGTTCACATGGGCGCAGGACCGCCACTCCAGCAGGTGCCGCCGGGAAATACCCAGCCGGTAGAGGGTGCGTACTATCGCGTCCAGGGTACTGACCGCCTGGTAGGGCAGCAGCGCCAGCGACAGCAGCCAGTGCAGCAGCCGCTGGCGCAGCAGCCCCGGTGTACCCCGGAAATGCCGGTGTACGTTCAGGGGGTTGGCCGCGCTGCGCCACAACAATGACAACAGTTCCACCCACACCGGTGCCGCGGTCAGTGCGAGCAGCGCCAGGGTCCAGGCCCAGGCGGAGCCGGGCAGCCATCCGCTCCAGGCGAGCAGGAACAAGAGCAATACACCGGGCGCCTCCAGGCTGCGCCGCAGGTTGTCGGCGATTTTCCACTGGTGGATCAGCGGCAGCGGGTTTTTCACCCGCGTGTCGCCGGCGGCCGGCACCCGGCGGCGCAGCCAGGGCAGCAGCTGCCAGTCACCGCGTATCCAGCGGTGGGAGCGCCGCAACAGGGCGAAGACATTGGGCGGATACTGCTCGTAGACCACCGTATCGGACAGCAGCGCGGTGCCGCCGATGGCGCCCTCCAGCAGATCGTGGCTGAGCACCGCGTTCTCCGGCAGGCGGCCCGCCAGGGTCTGCTCCAATACCTCCGGATCGTAGATCCCCTTGCCGGCGAAGATGCCCTCGCCGAACAGGTCCTGGTAGGCATCCGACACTGCGTGGGTATAGAGGTCCACGCTTCTGTCGCCGGAAAATATTTCCGTGAACATTGTGTCTGCGGTGTCGGCGGGGTCGATTTCCAGGCGGGGCTGAAGGAAGCCGTAGCCCGCCGCCACCCGCTGCCCGGCGGTGTCCATCTGCGCGCGGTTCAGGGGGTGGGCGATGGTGCCCACGAGACGCCGGGCGGTGCCCGGCGGCATTTGGGTGTCCGCATCCAGGGTGATCACGTAGCGCAACCCGTGCAGCGCGGCGCGATCGCCGAAACAGGTCTCGAAGGTGGTGTCCTCGTCCCCGCGGATCAGGCGGTTGAACTCGACCAGCTTGCCGCGCTTGCGCTCCCAGCCCATCCAGCAGCCCTCGGCGGCGTTCCAGCAGCGCCTGCGGTGCAGCAGCAGGAAGGGGCTGTCGCGGCCATAGCGTCGGTTCAGCGCGGAGAAGGACTCTTCGGCGATTTTCAGCAGGAGGCTGTCGCTGTCGCAGTCCTGCTCGCCGGCATCGGCGAAATCGCTCAACACCACGTAGACGAAGTTGTTGTCGGTGTTGTTCAGGTAATTGATTTCCACGCACTGCAGAATACGGTGCACGTCCTCGGTATCGGCGATCAGCACGGGCATGACCACCGCGGTGCGGTAATCCGCCGGAATCCCCGTCTCGAAATTGAGCTTGGGGAGCTTGCGCGGCGGCAGGCTGTGGGTGATCAGGCCATTCACCAGCGCCAGGGCAAAACCCAGCAGCGGTATCGTGGTAAGCAGCAGGGCCAATACCACTACCCAGGCGGATGTCCCTCCGGCAATCAGGTAAACAGCAAGGCCAACCAGCGGAGGCAGGAAAAATACGGCCAGCCCTGTAGAGTAAACTGCAAGCGCGTGGTCGGTGATCCAGCGGTAAAGACGGCTCCCCCAGGGAAGCCGGCACTTGAGGGATTCCTCGAATTGGCGGCGCCCCTCCCCCACCAGGTAAAAGCCCAGATGCTGCTCGCGGCTGTCGGATGCCTGGGCCCGGCTCAGTTCCAGGGCCCGCTCCGCCACCTCGTACTCCGGCTTGCAACTGCCGCGCGCGATTTTCTCAACGGCGTCGCGGTAACTGTCGCGGGTTTTGAAATCCATGCGGGTGTAGGCGTCCGCCGGGTCCTGCCTGAGGACCATCTCCACGCGGCTGAGCCCTTCCACAAACTCGCGCCAGTTGCATGTGCGGAGGTCGCGCAGGCTGATAATGGCGCTGGCCACGCCGACCCCACCGAGTTCCGCCGCCTCGAAGTCCCGCTCGGCATCCTCGGAGCCGAGCACGTCCTCGGCATAGCCGGCCAGGGATTCCAACAGGGCCAGGCGCAGGACGGCCGGGAGCGCCCACAATTCGCCGGTGGTCAGGACAGTGTCATCCTGATAGCGCTCCACCAGTGGGCGGATACGCTCCATATCCAGTGGCTTGTCGTCGGTTGACAAAAGGGCCACGGCCAGGACCCGAACCCGCAGATCGGGGCGCCCCTCCCCGCCGCGGATTTTTGGGAGTTGCTTCAGAAAAGACGGCGGCAGGGATTCCCGTACCAGCTCCAGCGCTTCCTGCACCACGTGGCGATTGTCCAGCAACCACTCCTCGCCACGGGTTCCCGTTTCGCCAGCCTCTATACGGGCGGCAATCCGCTGGTAAATATCCGGGAAATGCCGTTCGAGCGCCTTCAGCTTCGGCTTGAGGTGGTATTTTCCCGGGCCGGAAAGGATATTCCTGTGCTCCTTCGCCAGGGCGGAAATATCCTCTTCCGGGCCGCCCTGCTCGTTTTCCTCCTTGACAATACCCCGCTTCACGCTTTGCGGTTGCGCCCCACCGGATGCCACCGGGCGCGAAAAGAACTTACGCCCATACAGTTTCATTCGACATTCCTGTCACTGGGGTGATTGAAGTGCGATACCGGGCAGAACTCGCCGCCCGTATGCAGGTGCTGGGGATGGGTGTCGGGCAGGTCCTGGAAGACCAGCAACGGCAGGGAACAGCGGCACATTACCGCCTGGCTGAGGTTGCCCTTTTCCCAGTGTGTGCCGCCCTGGGTATCGTGGACATCCATGGCAATCAGGTCGACCTCTTCCTCCATGGCCGCGCCGCAGACCTTCTCTACAACACTCTGCGTCACCTCCAGGCGAACGCGGACCTTGATACCGTTCTGCAGCTGCCGGGCAATATCCTCGAGGTAGGCTTTCGCCGCTCGCCGGTTGCATTCGACGAATTTCTCCCGTAGGGCGTACTCTTCCTGGGTAATGGGCATGCGGCGCGGCATTTCGGGCACCGAGATGACCTGCAGTAAAATCAGTTCCACCTCCTGGCCGCGCACCATGGCCGCGACCTGGCAGGCCACCCACTCGGAGCTGTGCGAGCCGTCCATCAGAATCAGGATGCGCTTGAAAGCCTTGTCCGCCCGCCCTGGCGGCAGCTCCCCGGGCCGAACGATCATAAAGGAAATCCCGGAGCCGCTGATGACCTTGTGCGCGGTACTGCCGAAGTGAAACCGGCTGATGCCCCCCTTTCCATAGGCGGTAAAGATCAGTAGATCGATGTCGTTCTCTTCCGAATACTCGACGATCTGCTCCGAAGGCCGGCCCTCGACGATATTCAAAGTCACTGGAATATTTCGCTCTGACAGGCGCCGCTCCAGCTGGCTGAGATAGCTGCGCATTTCGGCCCTGCGCAGCCGCCAGTCCACGGAATCGGGGCTGTGCTCATCGCCGTGAGAGGTTTGCACATGCAGCATGTGAACGCGGGCGCCACAGCTCTCGGCAATGAATATAGCGTGGGAGACGGCCTCCTCCGCTGTGGAGGAGCCATCGAGTGGCAGGAGTATTTGTTTGAAGGGCACGTGTATTTCCTCTGCGAAGTCCGGCATTGCGTCGTCATCGCGGCGGGCAAATAGTTGCCCGGCGATTCGACTGTCGCATTAGTCTTTCTCTGATGAATTGTTTGTACCTGGACCGGGCAAGGAAACCGACAGATATGGCGCTTATTGTCTCGGCGACAGTTGTGCTATAGGCAGCGCACTGCCCGCTGGCCTTTCTCGCAATGAATTCCTCTGAGACCATGGGGCACCGGGACCAGGCACCAGAAAACTATAGACCAGTAGACGGAATCTGCCTTGTTTGGGATCAATAATACGGAAGAAAGGCAGGCCCTCAGGTTGAAACAATGGCCAATGCAGGGAGTCCTCGCAGCGTCGGGTGTCCGCTGGTCAGACCAAACAGGTCTGGACGGAATGGCACTGACTTAAGCACAAATAGCCTTATTTGTAGGGTGGATAAGCGAAGCGCATCCACCAGTTACAAGGCCTGGGGCTGCGGATGCGCTTCGCTCAGGGGCAGAAGCAGCTCGGGACAGGCAGCCACAAGGACCCACTTGGTACTAACTCCCCAACTTTTGCAGTGCCTGCAACACGGGTTCGACTTCTGACATGGAATTGATAAGTCCCGGTGCGATTCGCGCGTATGAGGGGCTGTAAGGGGTGGTACTGGCAACGATATTGCGCTCCATTAACCGATCCACCACCTGCTCGGGTGACATCCCATCGACTTCAAAGCAAATGGTTCCCGCAGAGAGGTTTTCCTCCATGGGGGTATGCAGCTTCACATGAGCCATCCCGGCCATCCCTTCCTTGAATTTCCGGTTCAGGGAATGAATGCGATTAGTGACATGAGCCCTGCCGATCTCCCGGTGGAACTCAAATGCTTGCGTCAGCGCCCACAGATGCTCAAAAGGCTTGTATCCGCCTGGCGACATAGTCTCTCCCCACCCTTCACCATGCGAAAAAGTGGGAATGGTCGGTGACACAGCCGCCTGGGATTGGGGAGCCCCCCAGACAATCCCCGTCCCACGGGGACCAAACATCCACTTGTGCGTTCCGGCGATAAAAAAATCACAGCCCAGCGCACTGATATCGATGTCTTCGACCCCCAGGCCATGGACTCCGTCGACAAAGAGCAGCGCCCGGTCATCTTCATTGCGGTTTCTATTAATCTCTACAAGAGCATCGGCCACACCCCGGATGGGAAACTTCAACCCTGTACTCGAGTGGACCCAGGTGAGTGCAATAACCCGCGTATTGGGGCGAACCTCTGCAATCAGTCTCTCCACAATCCTGCTTTCGGAGACAGGCTCGACTCCCTGGTAGAGGGGGATCTCCCGTACAGAAGCGCCCGAACGGGCTGCCTTATAACGCAAGGACGCATGGGTAGAGTAATAGTCGTGATCCGTGGTGAGCATTTCCTGGTCTTCCCGGATCTTCACTCCATTGTATACAAGAGCCAACCCCATGGTAGTGCTGTCGGTCAGTGCAATATCGTCGCTTTCCACTCCCATGTACCTGGCCGCAGCCCGCCGCACTTTCCGTTGAAGCTCCGCGTTATTATCCAGCACATACACTGCCGGATTTTCATTGAGCGCTTTCCTATGCTCCTCGATGGTCTTGCGGACAGGATCGGGATTAGAGGCAATCAGCAGGCCAGCAAGGTGGATGTGGTCGGGAGACAGCGCAAAGCGCGCACGTATACTCTCCCATTCATCGGAGCCTTTTTCCGCGCCCTGGCCATCGGCGGTCGATTTTCCGCAAGCAACAACTCCCTGAAGGGTGCTGGCGGTTGCCCCCAGCCCTAACGAAAGCAAAAAATCCCTGCGGCTCAATGTCATCCCAATCACCTCCGTCGGGAGTAGCACTATCGCGGGGCACCGGGAAACTATAGACCAGCAGCCGGGAGCCGCCTCGGCTATGGTCAAAGATACAAAAGAAAGATGGGCACTCAGGTTGAAAGAAAGGACAATCCCGGAGGTGCATTCGCAATGCCAGGTGATCGCTATATCCGCTGGTTCGACCAAATAGGCTTGGACGACGTCCCCCTGGTAGGAGGCAAGACCGCATCCCTCGGGGAAATGTACCGGGCCCTGGGTTCACAGGGAATTCACGTGCCAAACGGATTTGCAGTTACCAGTGCTGCCTATCGCGAGGTTCTCGATCGCGCCGACCTCTGGAAGCCCCTCCGCCGGCTGATGGAAAAGACACAGAAAGATAACAGCCAGGCGGAAATCGCCAAAGAAGCACGTACCCTGATCTACGATGCGGGTCTGCCCGATGATCTGTGCGAAGAGATAAGCCGGGCCTATCTCGACCTCTGCGAGCAATACGGCCCGGGGTTGCGGGTGGCGGTGCGCAGCTCCGCCACTGCGGAGGACCTGCCGAATGCCAGCTTTGCGGGGCAGCACGACAGTTTCCTGAATATCGGCGACAACGACGGGCTGCTCGACGCCTGCCGCCACTGCTTCGCCTCCCTGTTTACCGAGCGCGCTATCAGCTATCGCGAGCGCAACGGCTTCGATCACTTCAAAGTCTTCCTGGCCATCGCGGTAATGAAGATGGTGCGCGCCGACCTGGCCGCCAGCGGAGTCATGTTTACCCTGGATACCGACAGCGGCTTCCGCGACGTTGTCTTTATCAACGGGGCCTACGGCCTGGGTGAAAATATCGTCCAGGGTACGGTGGACCCGGACGAATTCTATGTGCACAAACCCACCTTCGAACTCCGCCACCGCTGCGTGCTGCGCCGGGAACTCGGCGCCAAGCAGCAGACTCTGGTGTGCGACGAGGATATCAACAGCCAGGAAATGCACAATATCGACACACCCGACGAACGCCGGCGGCACTTCTGCCTCAGCGACGAAGAGGTCCTGACCCTGGCGGACTACGCCATCCGAACCGAAAAGCTCTACAGCGACCGGCGCGGCAAAGAATCCCCGATGGATATCGAATGGGCCAAGGACGGCGACGACGGCCAGCTCTACCTGGTGCAGGCGCGCCCGGAAACCGTCGCCTCGCAAAAAAAACGCAGCCAGCTGGAGCGCTACCATCTTACCGAAAAACCCGATAAGCAATCCGTGCTGGCTCGCGGGCGCGCCGTCGGTGCCAATATCGCCAGCGGCAAGTTGCGCAAAATAGACAACGCCAGGCAGCTGGTGGACTTTCACGAAGGCGAGGTGCTGTTTGCCGAAAGCACCAGCCCGGACTGGGGTCCCGCCATGCGCCGCGCCGCCGCGGTGATCACCGTACGCGGCGGGCGCACCTGCCACGCCGCCATTGTCGCGCGCGAATTCGGTATTCCCGCCGTAGTGGGTATCGGCGGCGAAAGTGGCAATTTACGCGACGGAGAGACTGTCACCCTGTCCTGCGCCGAAGGGGATATCGGCAAAGTCTATGCCGGAGAAATTCCCTTCGAGGTCACCACCACCGAACTGGAGAGCCTGCGCAGGTCGCATACCAAAATGATGATCAACCTGGGCAGCCCGGATCAGGCCTTCCGCCTCAGCGCCCTCCCCTGCGACGGTGTCGGCCTGGCGCGCATGGAGTTTATCGTCAACGAATACATCAAGGCGCATCCGATGGCACTGCGATTTCCCGAGCGGGTGGAGGACGAGGAGGCGCGGCGGCGGATCGCCGAGTTGACCGCCCTGCACGAGAGCGGGGGGGATTTCTTTATCGAAAAGCTTTCGGAAGGCATCGGCACCATCGCCGCAGCCTTCTACCCGCGCCCGGTGATCGTGCGCACCTCGGACTTCAAGTCCAACGAATACGCGCAACTGATCGGCGGCAGTACTTTCGAGCCCAAAGAGGACAACCCCATGCTCGGCTTCCGCGGCGCCGCGCGCTATACGCACGAGGCCTACGAAGCGGGTTTCGCCCTGGAGTGCGCCGCGATCAAGCGCGCGCGGGAGATGATGGGGCTGAAAAACATCAAGGTGATGATCCCTTTCTGCCGCCGGATTCCGGAGGGTGAAAAGGTGCTCGAGGCCATGGCGAATCACGGCCTCAAACAGGGCGAGGAGGACCTGGAAGTCTATGTAATGTGCGAGATCCCCAACAACGTGGTGCAGATCGATGCGTTCAGTCAACTATTCGACGGCATCTCCATCGGTTCCAACGACCTGACCCAACTGGTGCTGGGGGTGGACCGGGATTCGGATATCGTCGCCTTCGATTTCGACGAGCGCGACCCCGGCGTGCTGGAGATGATCCGTTGGGCCATCGAGGGCGCGCACCGCAACGGCATCCACGCCGGTATCTGCGGCCAGGCGCCGTCGGACTATCCCGAAGTGGCGGAATACCTGGTGCGCCACAGCATCGACTCCATCAGCCTCACCCCCGATGCACTGCTGAAAACCATTGAAAAAGTGGCGGTGATAGAGGAAAACAGGAACGCTTCTCTCAAGACAGGCGACGACACGGCTGGTTGACCTGGATCAAGGGGCGCCCCCCCTCGACCGACTAACCTTTGCGCGTCCCCCCGGCCGGGCCCCACAGCCCCGCTGCCGGGAGCAGAGCTTGTGAAACGTCATCATTTGGAGAAGCTGATGAACACGTTAGTAAAAAGCACCGCATTGAGCGCCGCCATCGCCCTGTCCGCTCCGGCATTCGCCTATGAGCAGGGGACAACAATCTTGCGTTGGGGGGCCGCCGGGGTCAATCCAGACGTCAGTTCAAGCGCCCTGTCGCTCTCCGGAACCCCGCTGCCCGGAACCGCCGCTGATGTGGACAACGGCACGGCTCTCGGCATCACTGCTGCCTACCTGTTCCGGGATCACTGGGGAGTGGAGCTGCTGGCCGCCACCCCCTTCAAGCACGAGCTGAGTGCGAAGGGTCTGGGAGAGACCTTCGACCTGGGAGAGACCAAGCACCTCCCCCCCACACTGATGTTGCAGTGGTTCCCGCTGGACGCGGCTTCTTCGGTGCAACCATACGCTGGCCTGGGAGTGAATTACACGAAATTCTTCGAGGAGAAAATCAGCGGTGAAGCCGATGCGGTTTTCGCCAGCCTCGGCGCCACCAGCGGCGCGGATCTCTCACTCGACAGCTCCTACGGAATCGCCGCGGAGGCCGGAGTGGATTTCGGCTTCGGCGCGCAAAAACAGTGGATGCTCAACCTCGCCGTCTGGTGGATCGATATCGATACCGAGGCGAAGGTAAATGTACCCGGTGTGGGCACCGTGACGGCCGATGTCGAACTGGACCCGCTCGTCTATATGGCCGGCCTGGGCTACCGCTTCTGACTTCTGTGGTTTTCCCAAAATGACACAAGACCCCAATCGCCTGCGCTCCGATCTCTCGCCGGAACTGCTGTCCCGCTACGGCGGCTCCTGCCCGCGCTACACCTCCTACCCCACGGCGGACCGGTTCGCCCCCCTGGAGGGGGCGGAGCCCTGGCTCGCCCTGGAGAATATCCGCAGGCTGTCACTGTACGTGCATATCCCCTTCTGCCACTCGCTGTGTTACTTCTGCGCCTGCAACAAGGTAATCACCAACCAGTACGGGCTGGCTTCGGACTACCTGGATTGCCTGCTGAAGGAGGCGCGCTGGTACCGCGACCGGGTGGCCAGGGCGCCGGTGGTGCAACTGCATCTCGGCGGCGGCACGCCCACCTTCCTCAACGACAGCGACCTGCGGCGCCTGGTGGAGGGGCTGGGGGAGGTGTTCCAGCTCGGCTCCGGCGACGCCGTCGAGTACAGTATCGAGGCCGACCCGCGCACGCTGGAGCCCGATACTTTGGTCACCCTGCGCGAACTCGGTTTCAACCGTCTGAGTCTCGGCATCCAGGACTTCAATACCGACGTGCAGCTGGCGATCAACCGACTCTGCTCCCCGCAGCAGGTGAAGGACTTGACCACCGCCGCGCGCGAGAACGGATTCCGCTCCATCTCCTACGACCTGATTTACGGCCTGCCCCGGCAGACGGTCGCCGGCCTGCAATCCACCCTGGACAAAGTGATGGAGCTCGCGCCGGACCGCATTGCGCTTTACCACTACGCCCACCTGCCCCACCGTTTCAAGGCACAGCGACTGATCGACACCGACACCACACCGGGGCCGATGGAAAAAATCGCCATGCAGCTGGCAGCGGTTGCGGCGCTGGAAAACGCCGGCTACGAATTCCTGGGCATGGACCACTTCGCCCTGCCCGGCGACGAACTGGCCCGGGCCGCCCGCGCGGGCCGGCTCAAGCGCAATTTCCAGGGCTACACGGTGATGCCCGCGGACGCACTGGTGGGGCTGGGAGCCTCCGCAATCAGCTACAGCGCCGACGGCTACTGGCAGAACCTGCACCGGCTGAAAGAGTACTCCGGGGCCATCCGCGAACAGGGCTTCGCGGCTTACCGCGGCTGGCAGCTGAGCGAAGATGACCGCCTGCGCCAATATGTAGTGATGGAGTTGATGTGCCACCTGCGGCTGGATAAAGAGCAAGTATCCCGGATGGCCGGAGCGCCCTTCGATGAGTTTTTCCGCGGAGATCTCGCGCGCCTGCAGCCCTTGTTCGACGATGGGCTGGTGGAGCAGGACCGAGACTACCTCCGCATCACCCCCCGCGGCCGCTGGTTCACCCGCAACATAGCCTCCGCGTTTGACGCCTATCTGCACGGCAGAAGTACGGAAACGGAATACTCGAAGGTTCTCTGAACAACGACGGCAGATCGAGGTAGGGGCCGGCATGCGGGCGCGAATGACTGACAAAAAACTCCCAGGACAATAAGCATGAACAGCGCTACAATGCAGCGACACTTGAACCCGGTTCCCGATTCTCCGATGAGCGAACGCCCCATATCCGTACGCTGCGGCGACTGCGCAGTCAAACGTCTATGCCTCCCCGCCGGCCTGTCGGAAAACGACATCGTCCGGCTGGAGCGGGTGACCAGAGCGAAAAAAGTCGTCAAGGCCGGCGATTGCCTGTACCGGGCGGGAAACCCCTTCACCGCCCTCTACGCCATCCGCTCCGGCAGCTTCAAGTCCACCATTATCGCCGCCGACGGCGACACCCAGGTGACCCACTTTTCCCTGCCCGGCGAGCTGCTCGGCCTGGACGCCTACAGCGGACACACCCATCCCAGCTACGCGGAAGCGCTGGAAGACAGCTGCGTGTGCGTACTGCCCTTTAACCAGTTGGAAACACTCGCACAGGACGTTCCGACACTACAGCGGCATATCTATGCGATTTTTTCCGAGGAACTGCGCGGCGAGAACGAAATCCTGCTACTGCTCGGCAAGCGCTCCGCAGAGACCAGGCTGGCCGCGCTATTGATCAATATCTCCAGCCGGTACGCGCGCCGCGGCTACTCTTCCAGCCGCTTCCTGCTGTCCATGCCGCGCACCGACATCGCCAACTACCTCGGGCTGACCGCGGAAACCGTCAGCCGGCTGTTTTCCCGTTTCCAGAAAGGGGGGCTGATTCAGGTGGAAGGCCGGGATGTAAAAATCCTCGATATGGTAGGGCTCAGTGAACTGGCGGGAACCCACTGCAGTTACGACGACAGCGAGTTGTCCGCCCGGCAATAGGGCCCCGCGCTGGGCGTGCAGCGCCATAGATCGCAAACAGGCTCTAAGCGGGTCGGGATACAACCACCGGCCAGGACAGCCATTCCAGCGCCGCATCGCGGTCTTCGAAATAACGCGCCTCGCCTGACGCAAACCACGAAGCAATGCCGGACGTCACCAGCCCCCAGTTGGAACGGCCCAGAATGGCAATTCTGGAGAATTGATTTCGGTAGCCCAGTTCCAGGGTGAAGTCCTCCCAGGCGGTGTACTGCTCCCACCCCAAAAAATCCGTTGCGTCGAGAAAAACATTCACCTGCGGATGCGCCACCCCGCGCAGTGCGCCGTCAATAATCGGAGCCAGCATTTCATAATCGGCATGACCGAGGTTACCGGAAGCCTTCAAACAGAGAAAGAAATCCCATTGGACTCTCTCGATGCCGATGGATATGCCATGGTTGGTCGTGGATATCACCCTTCCTCCTCCATTCCGTTTGCCGGTGCCGCAATTATTTCAGCGAGGGCGGCCGGACACTTGATTTGGATCAAGTGGCGGGCGGCTTTCAGCTGTCTGCGCCCTGTTCCTTGAGTAAAATCCGCGCCCGTCCAGACTTGTCCACCAACGGTTTCCATCCATGAACACCGAACTCCTCTCCCCCGCCGGCACACTGAAGAGCATGCGCTACGCCTTTGCCTACGGCGCCGATGCCGTCTACGCCGGCCAGCCCCGCTACAGCCTGCGGGTGCGCAACAACGAATTCAACCGGCTGGAAAATCTGGTAGCGGCCATCAATGAGGCCCACAGCCAGGGCAAACGGTTTTACCTGGCCAGCAACATCGCTCCGCACAACGACAAGGTTCGCTCCTACCTGCGGGACCTGGAACCGGTGATCGCCATGGGCCCCGATGCCCTGATCATGTCCGATCCGGGCCTGATCATGCTGGTACGGGAACGCTGGCCGGAACAGGAGATACACCTGTCTGTGCAGGCCAATGCGGTGAACTGGGCCAGCGTGAGGTTCTGGGGCCGTCAGGGCATCCGCCGCGTAATCCTTTCCCGAGAACTGTCCCTCGATGAGATCGAGGAGATTCGTATGCTGTGCCCGGAAGTGGAGCTGGAGGTATTCGTACACGGTGCCCTGTGCATCGCCTACTCCGGCCGCTGCCTGCTGTCCGGCTATATGACCCACCGCGACTCCAACCAGGGTGCATGCACCAATTCCTGCCGCTGGGAATACAACGCCCACGAAGCCCGGGAAAATGCCGGCGGCGACTTGATCGCTGTGGAACCGAAGGCTTTCGATCCGAGTGCCGACCAGGTATCGCCGCTACTGTTGCAGGAGCGCAGCCGGCCGGAGGAATACATGCCCGCCTACGAGGATGAGCACGGCACCTATATCATGAACTCGAAAGACCTGCGCGCGGTGCAGCATGTGGAACGCCTGGTAAAAATGGGAATCCACTCACTGAAGATCGAGGGCCGCACCAAAAGTCATTACTATGCAGCGCGCACTGCCCAGATCTACCGCCGCGCCATCGACGACGCCCTCGCTGGCCGGACCTTCGACATGCGCCTGATGGGCGAACTGGAACACCTGGCCAGCCGCGGCTACACCGAGGGTTTCTACCGCCGCCATATTCCCAGCGAGTACCAGAATTACGAACAGGGAAACTCAAGCAACACCAGCCGGCAATTCGTGGCCGAGGTCATTGGCTGCGACGCCGGTTGGCTCACGCTTGAGGTGAAAAACCGTTTCGAGGTGGGCGACAAAATGGAGTTGATCACCCCCCTGGGCAATCTGCGTTTCAATCTGCAAGCGCTGGAGGACCTTCAAGGCAGGACTGTAAACTCTGCGCCCGGTTCCGGCCACACCGTCAGAATACCCCTGCCCGCCCGCGTGGCACTGGCCGGGGACGGCGGTTTCGCCCTGCTGATGCGCTATCTCAAATAAGCGGCTTATTCCCTGATACTGTTCTCGTGATCCCGCCTTTTGGAAAAGAGCAACAGCAACTGCATCGTCGCCAGCTGCAACAACGCCACCGACAGCAATGCTCCCCAGTGCGCAAGACTCACGGGGGAGACCCCCAGTACGCCTTGCATCAACGGTGAATACATGGCGAGGATATGTATCACCTGTGCGGCCAGAGTGCCCAGAAGCAGAACCGGGTTGTTGAACAGCGGCTGCCGGAATATCGAGCGGTTTTCCGAGCGGCTGTTGAACACCTGGACGTTCTCGAACAGCACCATCAACAAGAGCACACTGTTGCGCGCCGCCTCGACTTCCCAGCCCTCTCGCAGCAGCCAACTGAAACAAAAAAAGCCGAGGCCGCCCATCACCATCCCCGAAACCACTACCCGGCGCACCATCAGCGGATTGAACAGCGACTCGCGGGGCGACCGCGGGGGTTTTTGCATCTCGTCGCCTTCACCGGGTTCCAGCGCCAGCCCGATGCTCTGCAGGCTGTTGGTCACCAGGTTGAGCCACAGTAACTGCACCGGCGTTAGTGGCAGGGGTAACGCAAATGCGGAAGCCAGCAGAAACAGCACGATCTCCGCCGCGCCGGTGGAAACCAGGAAAAAAACCGTCTTGCGGATATTCTGGTAGGCAATCCGCCCCTCCTCCACCCCCGACACCACCGAGGCAAAGTTGTCGTCGGTGAGCAGCAGATCCGCGGACTCCTTTGCCACATCGGTTCCCCGCCGCCCCATGGCCACTCCGACGTGGGCGGCCTTGAGCGCCGGCGCATCGTTCACCCCGTCGCCGGTTACCGCGACAAATTCCCCCTGGCGTTGCAGCGACTGCACGATGGTGAGTTTCTGTTCCGGCGACACCCGGGCATAGACACGGGTGCCGCCGGTCAGCGCATCCACCGCCTGCCCTCCCCGGGCTTCGGCGTCCGCCAATTGCATACCGGTGACCGCGGTTTCGCCCTTGCCGGCCAGCCCCAGTTCCCGCGCAATACTCAGGGCGGTGTGCGGATGGTCTCCGGTCAGCATACAGACATTGATTCCCGCCGCCCTGCACTGTGCAATCGCGTCGGGGGCCGAATCCCGCAGCGGGTCGAACATGGCCACCAGGCCCAGCAGGCACAGGTTTTCCAGATTGTCCGCGGCAAAGGAATGCCGGTTGTCCCAGCTTCCCTCAGCCATCGCCAGCACCCTGGCTCCCCTGCCCGCCAGCTCCTGCATGCGCGCCAGAGCCAGCTTCCGATCCAGCGGAATGTCGCCATCCGCACCGGCCATATGGCTGCACATCGGCAGCAGCTTTTCCAGCGCTCCCTTGACGCAGACCAATTGGCGCCCGTCATCGCGGTGCAGCGTGGCGGCAAAGCCGAGTGCCGGTTCGTAGTGAATCTGGGCCTGCAGCGGGTACCGGTCCAGCAGTTGGCCCGGGGCCTGGTGGTTTTTGTGCGCGAGCACCAGCAGCGCCTGATCCACCGCATCGCCGCTGCCGTGCCACTGGCCGCCCTCCAACTGGCGCAGCTCGGCCTCGTTGCAGAGTGCCGCCACACGACTGAGCCGGGCCAGGCGTTCGGCATCCCCGGGCTGTACCTCACCCTCCAACGGCAGGCACTCCCCAATGGGTTCTGTACCGCCGCCGGTCACATGGAATCCGCCCCTATCGAAAAAAGCCACTTCGCGGGCCACCAGCTGGTTCAGGGTCAGGGTTCCGGTCTTGTCGGCGGCGATCACCGTGCAGGAACCGAGGCTCTCCACCGCCACCAGCTTGCGCACGATAACGTGGCGCTTGACCATCCTGCGCATACTGACGGACAGCACTATGGTGAGCGCCATCGGCAGCCCCTCGGGTATCGCCGATACCGCCAGCGCCACCGCCGTCATAAAGATCACCAATACCGGCGTGCCCCGCGCGAGTTCGATCATCGCCAGCAGCGCCACGGTGATCAACAGCGCGACCGTGAGCCTTTTACTGAAGCGCTCGATACGCTGGAACAGCGGCGGCCTGACTGTCTCGGCGCTTTCCAGGCTGAGACTCAATCGCCCCATCTCGGTGTTCAGACCAGTACCCACCACCAGGCCCCTGGCCCGCCCCGCGGTAACCAGGCTGCCGGCGAAGCACTGATTGCGGCGTTCCGCCACCGGTGTATCGACATCGCAAATGGCCTGGCTGTCCTTATTCACCGGCAGTGATTCACCGGTCAGAAAGGATTCATCCACCTCCAGGCCCCGGGCCTCCAGCAAACGCAAGTCCGCTGGCACGCGATCTCCGGACGACAGCAGCACGAGATCCCCGGGCACCAGTTGCCCGGTGGCCCGCTCGACGATTTCCCCGTCGCGCAATACCCGCGCGTGGCTGACCAGGAGGTTGCGCAGGGCCTCGGCGCTGCGTTGTGCGTGATATTCCTGCAGTGCTCCGATAAGCGCGTTGAGCAGCAGGACCAGGCCGATAAACGTTGCGTCGATCAGCTCCCCCACGCCGAGTGAGACGACTGTGGCCGCCAGCAGTACATAGATCAGCGGGCTGACAAACTGGCGCAGGAACAACCGCCAGAAACCCGGCAGTTGTGGCACGGGTAGCGCATTGGTGCCATAACTGGCAAGGCGGCGCTCCGCTTCCGCCACGGCAAGCCCGTCGCCCCCTGTATCCAGCCGAACTATTAATTCCGGCAGCGACAGGAAATGCCACGGTCGCTGATCGTGCGTATCGTGCTCGATGATTTTGGGCATAGGGGTTAGAAGTCAATGTGCAAAGCAATGGATGTTTGCTTTTGCAACATTAGCAGCCTGTCGGCGGAAGATCCCAATTAAACGGATACCTCAACGCCGAGATAGACCGCCTGTTACAGGAGCAGGAAAAGTAAATTATGAACCGCGAGGAAATCGAGGCCCTGGTCCTGGAAAATTTCTTCAAGTGGCACCGGATATCGACCCCGATCGAGTTGACCCGGAAATGCGTATCCGCGACCAGCACGACTTCGACTCGATGTACCTGCTGAATTTCACCATAGCGCTGGGCAGGGCGTTGCAACTCGATATTCCGGAAAAGGATTATCCGAAACTGTCGAGCCTGGACAGCGCGGTCGATTACCTGGCTGCGCAACTCGGCTGAGCGGAGCATCTTCTCCAAAACCATTCAGGCTGGCAGTCATGGATGTGACGAAACTCTCGCGCAACTTTCACTCGACGCTGGCGATAATCGTGGCCCTGCTTCTGGCCATCGGCGGCCTGGCCTGGATGTTGGGTGCATCCGCCGCCCCTACGTGGATCACGGCCACCGCGCTGATGCTCGCAGTGGCGATCTTCGAATGCGCCCGCGCCCTGCTGCATCGCCGGGCCGGCGTGGACCTGCTGGCACTGCTGACCATGGCCGGGGCGCTGTTGCTGGAGCAGTATCTCGCCGGGGCGATCATCGCCTTTATGTTCGCCAGCGGCCGCTCCCTGGAGGAATATGCGAGGGGACGCGCGCGCCGGGAACTCACCGCGCTGATCGAGCGCGCCCCGCGGATTGCGCATCGCTATGCCGATACGGGCATCGAGGATATCGCGGTCGATGCGGTACGGGAGGACGACCGGCTGTTACTCAAGCCGGGGGAAACCGTTCCCGTCGACGCCCTGCTACTGTCCGAGTCGGCGCAGCTGGACGAGTCCGCGCTGACCGGCGAATCACTGCCGCGCCGCCGCGCCCGCGGGGAGCAGCTGCTGAGCGGCGTCGTCAATGCCGGAGGCCCGGTTGAACTGAAGGCGCTGAAAACCGCCGCCGACAGCACTTATGCAGGCGTCGTGCGTATGGTCGAGGAAGCCCAGACCGGCAAGGCCCCCTTCACCCGGCTGGCCGACCGCTATGCGCTGCTGTTTGTACCGGCCGCACTGGCCGTCGCCGGAGCGGCCTGGCTTCTCTCCGGCGATCCTGTGCGCGCGTTGGCGGTGCTGGTGGTGGCGACTCCCTGCCCGCTGATCCTCGCGGCGCCAGTGGCCATTGTCGGTGCGATTTCACAGGCGGCCAGGCGCGGCATTCTGATCAAGAACGGCGCGGCCCTGGAACAGCTCGCCAGCGCGGAAATCATGCTGTTCGACAAGACCGGCACCCTCACCACCGGCCAGTCGCGCCTGGTGGCAATCGAAACCAGACAAGACGTCGGTCCCGATGAATTACTGCGGCTCGCCGCATCCCTGGACCTGGCCTCACAGCACATCACCGCCCAATCCCTGGTGGCGGAAGCGCGCCGGCGGGGATTGGCACTCAGCCTGCCGGAGCAGGTCCGGGAAACACCTGGCGAGGGCCTGCGCGGGCAAGTTGAGGGCCGCGCGGTTGCCGTAGGCAGCCTTGGGCTGATTCTGCGCGGCAGCAAACCGGATGCCTGGGCACAGGCAGCCCTGAAACGCATGGCCTTCCAGGGCCTGTCCGCCGTCTTCGTCGGTCTGAACGACGAGCTCGCCGGTGTTTTGCTACTGACCGACCAGATCCGCCTGGAAACACCGCGCGCGTTGCGCGAACTCCATCGGGCCGGTATCCGCCGGACCGTGATGCTGAGCGGAGACCGGCGGGACGTTGCGGAAACCGTTGCCACCGCACTGGGCATAGATACCGTGCTCGCCGAGCGTTCACCGGCGGACAAGGTTTCAGCGGTAAACGCCGAACGTAGCCGCGGAATCACTGCCATGGCGGGCGACGGAATCAACGACGCCCCCGCCCTGGCCGCCGCGCATGTAGGTATCGCCATGGGCGCGCGGGGCGCCGGCGCCTCTTCGGAAGCCGCCGACGTGGTGCTGTTGCGCGACCGCCTGGACCGCCTGCCCGAGGGGCTGCAAATTGCCCGCCGCGGCCGCCGCATTGCCCTGCAAAGCGTACTGCTGGGCATGGCGCTCTCCGGCATCGCCATGATATTCGCCGCCTTCGGCTACCTGCCTCCGGTGGCTGGCGCCCTGCTCCAGGAGGGCATCGACGCAATTGCCATCCTCAATGCGCTGCGGGCACTGCGTGCCGCCCCGGAGTTGCGCGCCGCGCCCGCCCTGCCAGAGGAGATAGCCACCCGTCTGCAAGAACAGCACGACCTGCTGCAACCGGTACTGGACCGCATCGAAGCGGCCGCGAACGCGCTCAATACCGGTTCCTTCCGGGATGCCGGGGCCGAGCTGAAAGTGGTGGATGAGATGATTCGCGAGAAACTCCTACCTCATGAACGGGAGGATGAAGAGAAACTCTATCCGATGCTCGCCGGAATAATCCGCGGGTTCGATCCACTGGGGGCCATGAGTCGCACACACCGGGAGATTTTTCGCCTGGCGCGCCGCTACCAATTGCTGACCGCAGAGCTGGCCGATACCCAGCCCGCCGACTTCCAACTGCGGGAAATCAGGCAGCTGCTGTTCAGCCTTGTCGCCATCCTCCGACTGCATTTTTCCCAGGAGGAAGAACTCTACTTCACTTTAAGTGACACCCGATAACGCTTGGCATCAGTGATCGCCCTCCCGGGATTTTTTCTGCGGTGGCCGTTTTGCGCTGTCGGCGTTCAGCAGTATCACCTCGATTTCCTCGGTGATCTCCTCCTGGCGCAGCTGGTTGCCCCTGCGGCGCAGCGCTTCCAGTTTTTCGTCCAGGTAGCGCTGCGCGCCTTCCAGGTGTTGCATGCGCTGCTGGTTTTCCGCCATCAGGGAGACGTAGAGTATTTCGTGCAGGGCCGCGAAAAGGTACTGCTCCACCAGCTCGCGCAGAAAGTCGCCGGGTGCCAGGTTGAGCCTGGGCGCAAAGGGGAATTTTTCCGGCGCACTGCGCAGCGATTCAAACGGGGGCAGCAGTTCGCGCACGGCCACCTCCTTCCGCTGCGGGTCGTGATAGAGCACCGCCAGCGCTATGGCGCCCCCGGTCTGCAGTTCCGAGAGGCGGTTCACCAGTTGCAGCAGTGGCGCGCCCACCTCGTCCAGTACCGCTGCACCCTCGACGGCCGCCAGCAGCAGCGGATGTTCTTCCAATTTGACGCACAGCTTCTGCCCCCAACCGATAATGCCCGCTTTTGTGCTGCCGCCATCCACAGGCTCTTCCGCCAGGCACCGATGCAAACGCTGTATCAGGCTTTCGTTGAAGTTGCCGCAAAAACCCCGCTCGGAACCGATCAGCAGGTAGATGCGCCGCAGTTGCCGCGCCTGCGGCGGGGGCAGTGCCTGCGGAAAAAAGCTGAGGAAGTCCGCGGCGGCGGCGCGCATGGTTTCCACCGCGCGCCGCTGGCTGTCGAGAAAACGCCCCAGGCGCCGCACCTCGATAAAAGCCATCGCCTTCATGGCGCTGACAATCTCGCGTGTCTCGCCGAGTTGCTGCCCATGGCGCTGCAGCTCGCGGCGACGGCTCACCTCTCTCCCCTCACTTTTGGGCTCCCGCGGCACTCGGCAGCCAGTCCTGCGCCAGCGCCACCCACTGCTCGCGCGGGTCGTCCAGCTGCAGGCCGCTGGCCTCCACCCTGCCCCGCAGCCCTGCCATCAGCTCCCGTACCTGTTGCGGCTCCACGCCGTCCAGCAGGCCGTCATTAAAGGCGATCATCCACGCCAGTTGGAACTTGATCGACAGCGGCGCCAGCCGCTCCTGCTTGAGAATCTCCCGCAGCACGCGGCCGCGGCGGATGGCTTTTTCCATGCCCGCCTCCAGCCTGGCGCCGAAGCGGGTGAACATTTCCAGTTCGAGAAACTGCAGGTAGTCGAGTTTCATCCGTCCGGCCTCCCGCTTGATGGCCGGGTGCTGGGCTCGGCCGCCGATGCGGGATACCGATTTGCCGATGTCGATGGCCGGGCGGAAACCACTGCTAAACAACTCGCGATCCAGGTAGATCTGACCATCGGTAATGGAGATCAGGTTAGTGGGAATATAGGCGGCGATCTCTCCCTGTTTGGTTTCCACGACCGGCAGCGCGGTCATACTGCCGCCGCCCTGTTCTGCATTGAGACAGGTGGCCCGCTCCAGCAGGCGCGCGTGCACGGAAAATATATCGCCGGGATAGGCCTCGCGCCCCGGTGGCCTGCGTAATAAGAGCGAGAGTTCGCGGTAGGTCTTGGCGTGGGTGGAGAGATCGTCGTACACCACCAGCGTATGCAACCCCCTACGCATCCAGTATTCGGCAATACTGCAACCAGCGAATGGTGCCAGGTGTTGCAGCCCCGGCAGGGTGCTGGCCTCGGCCACCACCACGGTGGAAAAATCCAGTGCGCCGTAGTCGCGTAGCAGCTCGATAGTGGTGACCACTGCCGAGCGCTTCTGGCCGATCAGCACATAGACGCAATAGACTTGCTGATCCCGCTGGTTGATCACCGTGTCCAGTGCCAGTGAGCTGCGCCCGAGGCCCTCGTCGCCGATCAGCAGTTGCCGCTGGCCGCGGCCGATGGGAATCATGGTATCCAGCACCTTGCTGCCGGTATACAGCGGCCGGTGCACAAAATCGCGCTGTCTAATTGCCGGCGAAGGCATTTCCAGGCGCCCCCAGTCGGAACACTCGGGCGCGGCGCCGCCGTCGAGGGGATCACCCAGGGGATCTATCACCCGTCCCAGCAGATCATCGCCCACGGGGATGCCCAGTTTCTTTTCATACAGGCGTACGGCTGTGCCGGCGGTGAGATCCCGGGTTTCCCTCAACAGTATCGCGCCCACCAATTCGCCTGTGAGATCGAAAACCTGGGCGCGGCTGCCGTCGGCAAAGTCCAGTATGTCATCCATGGCCGCTGTGGGCAGCCCGCTGACCCAGGCGATACCGTCGCCTACCGACACCACGCGTCCCAGCTCGCGAATGCGCAGTTGAGGGCGGTAGCTCCTCAGCCAGTCCTCCCGGCGCTGCAGCAATTCGTTATTCACGGTCTGTATCCCACGCTATCCGCGCAAACCCCCGCAGTTCATCACGCACATTTGCACCCAGCACCCAGGGACCGATCACCAGGCGCAAACCCGCTATCAGATCGCTGTCCTCTGAAAAATGGCAGTGCACAGTGTTCTGCAACATTTGCTGCAAGCCATTTCGGATTTGTTCGCGCCGGTTGGCGGACAAGGGAAAGGCACTGGATACTTCCAACGGCTCTCCAGCCGCGGGCAACTGCCGTCGCAGTTCCACCAGTCGATCCTCCGGCAGTTCCGCCAGCGAGGCCAGCAGCAGTTGCTGAAGATTCCTTTCCAGTTCCGGGCCGGCGGCCTGTTCCAGCAGGCGCGCGGCGAAGTGGCTGCCCTGCTCCAGCGCCCGCTGTTGCAACTGATGGCGCTGTTCCCGCTGGCGGCGCTGCTCGATCACTTCGGCCTTCTGTCTCTGCTGTTGCAGGGCCTCCTGTAATGCCTGCTCCAGCTGCGCGCGCTCGGCTTTCATCTCCTGTTGCAGATCTGTCCGGGCCCGCTGGCGTTCGCGCTCCCAATCATTCATGCGGCCCTCGTACTCCCGCTGCAACCGCTCGGCCTCCTCCCGCATTTTCTCCGCTTCCGCCAGGCGCTGTTCGATATCCTGCCGGCGGCGTGCGATAACGGATTGCAGCGGCTTGTAGAAAAACCGCTTGAGTATCCACACCAGCACCAGGAAATTGACGATTTCCAGCAGGAAGGTCGACCAGCTGAGTTCCATGCGGAAATATCCCTACGGTTTGATGAGATATTCCAGCAGCGGATTGCGAAACAGCACGATCAGCGCGATCACCAGCACATAGATGGCCAGGGACTCGATCATCGCCAGGCCGATAAATAGGGTGCGCATGATCGAACGCTCCGCTTCCGGCTGCCGCGCCAGCGCGTCCAGCGCGCTGCTGATCGCCCGCCCCATGGCGTAGGCCGGCAGCAATACGCCGATCGCCATGCCGAGTATCGCGGCGATGGTTGAAAGCAGCGCAAACCAAGTCATATCACTCATGGCGCTCTCCTTGTGGTGGTTGCCTGAGCTGTTGTGATTGCAGGCCGCCGGCAACGTAAATCAGTGCCAGCATGCCGAAGATATAGGCCTGAACCAGGGCTTCGACAATGTGCAGCATCAGTATAGGAATTGGCGCCAGAAAACCGGCCACCAGCAAAATCAGCAGCGCAGCCATTTCCAGGCTCATGATGTTGCCGAACAGGCGCACCGCCAGGGCGACAGTGCGGGTAACTTCACTGATAAGGTGGAACGGCAGCAGTATCGGGCTCGGGGTCAGGTAGTGGCGCAGATAGCGTTTCAGTCCCTGGCTGCGGATTCCGAACCAGTGCACCGAAAGGAATACCAGTATTGCCAGCGCCGCGGTGGCGGAGAGATCCCGCGTGGGCGAATGTACGCCGGGAATCAATCCGCAGAGATTGGCCACCACCAGGAAGATCCACAGGCTGGCAATAAACGGCAGCAGCAGCTTGACGTGATCCGGCGCCACCGCGCGAATGGCGCCCTCCATCGCAATCACGACACCTTCCGCCAGGGTCTGCAGCGCACCCGGTTGCAGCCGGAGGCGGCGCGACAGCAGCCAGGCCGCAGAGCCGATGGCCGCGACAATTGCCCAGGTGGTGATCACGGTGCCGGTGATCTGCAGCGGCCCTATGCGAAAAAGTATCGAGGGAAATAACTCGCTACCGTCCATTCACTACTCCCGGATCAACAGATACACATTGAAGGCGCCCACCACCAGGCCGACGAAGATCAGGCTGAGAGTCCAGCGGGTGGAATAGCCGGCGGTCAGGCTGTCCAGCCAGTTGCCCAGATAGGCACCGCCCACCACCGGCAGCACAAATACCAGGCCCAGGGTGCCGATATAGATGGTCTGCGCGAATAGTGTCGGGCGCTCGCGCTCGGCCTGCTTCATGCGCTTGGCCTGGCGCTCAACTTTTTCACGCAGCTGTTTGTCCCTGTCCGTTGCCATAGAAACAGTAATGTAGGATGAGCAAAGCGCAGCGTGCCCATCACGGGCTGGTTGATGGGCACGCTGCGCTTTGCCCATCCTACGTATTATTAGCGCCTGGCGACTGGCGCCCTACCTCCCAAAGCCGACGCAAAATGGATTCCTCCATCCGGCGCAGACTTTCTTTCATTGCGTGCAGATCCCGCTCTTCCGCCAGAAGCTGCTGTTGCAGAAGCCCAGAAATGCGCTCGTAGTCGCTGTCGATCAGGTAGCGGCGGGCGCAAATCTGCAACTGGTTGTCGAAAAAATAGAGCAGTCCACCGGGCAGCGCCAGATACTGCCAGCCCTTTCCGCCGCGGCGAAAACGCGCCAGGCCAAATACCAGGGCGGTCATTGTGCGCATATGCCCGGCGAGGATGCCGAAACTGCCGGAGGCGTCCTCACCGACGAAGGAAATGACGCCGTCAATCCGCTGCTGTTCGGTGGCGGACAGAAGTTCCAGGCTAAAGGTTTTCACCGCGCGCCTTCCCGCATACCGCCGCGCATATAGCAGTCCTCCTCCGACAACTCGTCGTAGTCGCCGCGCAAAAAAGCTTCGCAATCCTCCAGTGTTTCCCGCAATGGCACCGAGACGCCGGCGATACCTGTGTGGGAGGCGGTGACCATAAACGGCTGGGTCAGGTAGCGTTGGAGCTTGCGCGCCCGCAGTACGATGCGGCGGTCCTGCGGCGACAGCTCCTCGATGCCGAGCATGGCGATAATGTCCTCCAACTCGCGATAGCGCGCCAGGTGTTCGCGCACCTCCTGGGCCACCACGTAGTGGCGGTCGCCCAGGGTATGCCGGTCCATTACCTGGCTGCTGGATTGCAACGGATCGACCGCGGGGTATAAGCCCTTTCCCGCCTGCGCCCGCGACAGCACCACCGAGGAATCCAGGTGGCTGAAAATGGCACTCACCGCTGGATCCGTCATATCGTCCGCCGGCACATAGACCGCCTGCACCGCGGTAATGGCGCCCTCCCGGGTGGAGAGAATACGCTCCTGGAGCTCCGCCACCTCGCTGATCAGCGTGGGCTGGTAGCCGACGGTGGCGGGCATGCGCCCGAGCAGGCTGGAGATCTCACTGCCCGCCTGCACAAAGCGGAAAATATTGTCCATCACGAACAGCACTTCCTTTTGCAGGGTGTCGCGCAGGTATTCCGCGTAGGTCAGCGCGGACAGGCCGACGCGAAAGCGGACCCCGGGCGATTCGTCCATCTGCCCGAAGGTCATCAGCGTCTGTTCCATTACCCCCGCCTCGCGCATCTCGTGCCAGAGTTCGTGGGCCTCGCGAATGCGCTCGCCGACGCCGGCGAATACCGACACACCGCTGTGCAGTGCGGCCACCGCGTGCATGAACTCCATTATCAGAACCGTCTTGCCCACCCCGGCACCGCCGAACAGACCGGTCTTGCCACCCCTGACAAAGGGGCACAGCAGGTCGATGACTTTGATTCCGGTTTGCAGAATGGCGCCGGTGCCCACCGCGTCCCACAGTGCCGCGGGCGCGGCGTGAATATTTCGGTAGTCCTGTGCCGCAAGCGGCTCGCCGTCATCCAGCGGCTCGCCGAAGATATTCAGCAGCCGCCCCAGGCAATCCGGGGTGACCGGCACATGCAGTGGCGCACCGGTGTCGAATACCGGCATCCCGCGGCTCAGGCCGGCGGTGCGGTGCAGAGTGATGGCGCGCGCATGTTTCTGGTCCAGGTGCTGGTGAACTTCGAACAGGTAGGTTTCGTGGTCGAGGGATGCGCGCAACGCCTGGCGCAGCGGTGGCAGCCGTGCACAGCGAATCACTACCACCGGGCCGTGTACCTCGGCGATGAAGCCGATCTGCACTTGGGAGCTGTCTGCCGCTGTTTCCGTTTCGGACATATGTTGCCTCTAAAACCAGAGAGGCACTTTGTAGAAGCCTGCTTGCAGGCGAACATTACATTGCATCTTGTTAACGGCCTCGTTCGCCTGCAAGCAAGCTCTTACAACGGCAAACACTTCAACAAATCCAGGCGGAGGCAGGTTTAGCCGCATTCATATCTGTGTCTCATCTTCACTTTGACTAGGTTTTCCATAGGTGCGTACAGAGGGAGCGATCAATTCCTCATCGCTATAGGCGAGTATGCCGCACGACGCTCCTTGAACCTCACGGCGCATTGATATGACGTACGCACACTATTTCTAATTAATCGTTAGTAGGACAATTTCCCGCCTGCTCACAAGTCTCTTTATCTACCTTCTTGATACACCATTGTACCGTGCCACTTCCAGTACAGTCTGAACCTGTGCAGAACTGCCAGTAGTTATTTATGCCTTTGTGCCATTTTCCGCACCATTCGGTGTAATTATCAAGAACTAATTCATTGATTCTTTGGTTTCCCGTATCAGTGCTCACAACTTTAAGCCCTGGCTTTTCTATATCCACGGAAAACCGCATCACTTTCTCATTAGAATATAGATCTATAATTCCTATTTCCCCTTGAGTAGACGTATTCATCGTTAACTCGGACAGATAGTATTTATCCAGAAGCTCACTTCCCTGAGCTTCAAGAAACAGAAGGTCAATGGGAGTGGAAACTCCTTGCTTGAACATCTCAGAAGGTGACACTATATCTGCTGACAACTCTGTCTTATCCGCATGTCTATCGCAGCCACTAATAACGCTCGAAATGAGAAGTAGATAAACAACCGTAATTTTTCGAAAATTAAATGTATGCACAGCTTTCTCCTTATTTAACTGAACCCTGGATTGATTAGAAAATATATCTACACTATGATTGACTGAAATAGTATAAACACGCTACATTTATTTCCCTCCTACCTAAGATTTCCCTATCCATACCGTTAGCGCCGCAGTCTCGGGTCAAGTCAGATTCCTTTGTTCCACCGGCCATGGCTATATCTCCTAAAATCATCGATCCGTAATCAAAATATATCATCCTGGAAAATTCTTCTGATGCACAAAATCTTTGGTAACAATTTTTACCAATTAAGAATTCTTAGGAGCCTTCTCTCAGAAGAATTTTCGGCGCTTTTCTATTAACTTTCTTGTTCACCTGCAAGTAGGCTCCTACATCGGCAGGCGCTCCAGCAAATCCAGGCAGCGGCAGGCGTAGCCGTATTCGTTGTCGTACCAGGACTGCACCTTGACCAGGTTGCCCTGGGCACGGGTGGAGAGGCTGTGAATAATCGCGGAGTGGGGATCACCGATAATATCCGAGGAAACCAGATCCTCTTCGCTATAGGCGAGAATGCCTTTGAGGTCCCCCTCCGCGGCCGCTCTGAACGCCGCATTCACCTCCTTGGCGTCGGCGGCATTGCGCAGCTGTGCGCTGATATCGGTGAGGGAGCCGTCCGCCACCGGCACCCGCACCGCCAGCGCGCTCAGGCGGCCCTTCAGCCGGGGCAGCGCCAGGGCGGTGGCGGCATCGGCACCAGTGGCAGTGGGGATAATGTTGATCGCGCCGGCGCGGCCGCGAATTTTCTTGCCCGCTGCCGTATCCACCAGGCTCTGGGTGGCGGTATAGGCGTGTACCGTGGTGACCAGTGCCTGCTCTATGCCGAAGGCTTCATCGAGGACTTTCAGCGGCGGTGCCAGGGAGTTGGTGGTGCAGGAGGCGTTGGAAATCACCTTATGGTGTTCGGGATCGAAATCGGAGTCGTTCACCCCCAGGACCAGGGTTATATCTGCGTCGGGTGAAGGGGCACTGATTACGACACGCCGGGCACCGGCTTCGAGATGCTTGGCCGCACCCGCCCGCTTGGTAAAGTGACCGCTGCTCTCGATTACCACGTCGACCCCCTCCTCGCTCCAGGGAAGCTTCGCGGGGTCCTTTTCCGCGAAGAGTGGCAGCTCCAGTGCGCCGACCACCAGTTTGCCCTGCTCACCGGACACTTCGAAGTCCGCGCGGCCGTGTATTGAGTCGTAGCGCAGCAGGTACAGCAGGTTCTTCAGGGGCATGGGGTCATTGACGGCGACAAGGTTGAAACGCTTGAAACCGCCCTGCAGGTAGCGGCGCAGCAACAGCCTGCCGATGCGCCCCAGTCCATTGATTGCTACTTTTTTCATCATATCCGCGTTGTTTGAGGTAGATGGCACCCAGTCGAGTGCAGCTCCCTGTAGGGGCCTGCTTGCTAGCGAATAGATGGGCTCTGTGCCAGCCGCCGTTCGCCTGCAAGCAGGCTCCTACAGGGAAGTAACATTTCCCGGGGCAACCCCAGGCTTGACCAGGTGCGAGGCAAGTGAAAGATTCCGACCTCAGCATAGCCGCCCCCTCTCCCCCTCGCCAACGGAAGGAATTTTCTCGCGCCTGCGATGGGTTTATCCTGTGTGCCTCAAAATCCAATCACCCGCTGTGGAGCTGCAATGCTGGAATCCCTCCTGGAAAACAAACTGGTTCTCACCCTGGTCGCCGTCTCCGTCATCCTGTTGTTGCGCTGGTTGCTGTCGTTTTTCTTCACGCGCCGGAGCTGGCCGAAACAGGATGTGCGTCGGCGTATCAACACGGTGCACAATATCGGCAACCTGTTGCTGGTGGTGACGGTTATCGCCATCTGGGTTTCCGAACTGCGGGACTTCGCGCTCTCCATCGCCGCCTTCTCTGTTGCGATCGTCCTGGCCCTGCGGGAGGTGGTGCACTGCTTTGTGGGTGGCGTCTACCAGGCGGGAATGCGCTCCTTCACCGTGGGAGACTGGGTCCAGATCGGCGACCAGATGGGCGAGGTGATCGACAGCGACTGGCTGAGCACCACCCTGCTGGAGGTAGATCCCAAGGGCCTGGGCAACGGCTATACCGGCACCACGCTGTTTATTCCCAACAGCGCGTTTTTCTCCCAACCGGTCAAGAACCTCAACTTTATGCGCCGCTATATCGAGCACAGTTTCTCCATCGTGCGCGAAAGCAAGGGCACCAATCCCCTCAAGGCCAAGGCGTTTCTAGTAGAGCGGGTACGGGAGCACTGCGAAGCCTTCCGGGAGGTGGCGGAGCGCTACTGTAAAATGATCGAACACCGCATGGGCGTCGAACTCGCGGGCCCGGATGCCAAAGTGAGCTTTACCACCAACGAGCTGGGCCACGATGTGGTAACCGTCGCCCTCTTCTGCCCCCGGGAGGAAGCGACCGATATCGAGCAGCGGGTGATCGAGGATTTTTACAGCTTCTGGTATGGGGAGCCCCGGGACGAGGAAGCCGCCGCGTCTGCTTAGAACCTGTTTAGGATTTCGCTAAGAACTTTCCAGGTCGGGAGGGGTGCCTCTTTCCGGGACCGTATGAGGCAGGGACGCCGATTACGAGCGTACAGGGATGTATTCACAGCGTGTCCCGGAAAGAGGC
>NZ_JBOFOC010000015.1:0-3756 GCF_051659245.1 Microbulbifer sp. | reverse complement strand
CGGCGGGGCGGCCGCCCCGCCGCTCCTACAGGGTACTAATTGGCCATTATTTCCTGACCCATCGCCCGCGGGTATCCTGGTAGTACTGCCCGGCGGACAGCCGCGCCTCCAGTTTTTCCGCTGCGCGCGCGGCCACCTGGGAAATATCGATATTGTTGCGCTTGGCAATCCTGGCGTATTCCGCCTTGCGCTTGGCGTTCACCTCCGCCACCAGGCTTTCCAGTTCCGGCGAACTTTGGCTCACCACGGCGATATAGCCGCTGTTGGCCTCTCCCACCAGTCCCCGGCTTCTGGCTTCGTCCAGGGTAATGGCCGCGACGGGCAGGGCGATGGCCAGGCCCAGGCAGAGCAGGGCAGTCTTTACAAGCTTCATGGTTCGGCTCCTCAGAAGATTCCTTCTTTATCCTCAAACACGTTGTCCAGCTCTTTGTCGACTTTCACACGAATTTCGTGCTCTATCTTCACATTGAGGTTGACGGTAATCGGCTCTTTGGGCGCCTGCACCGCTACGGTTGGCGTGCAGCCCGCCACGATGACAGTACTGAGCAACAGCGGCGGAATCAGTCGGGTGGTCGTCATCGGACGCTCCTCGGGGTTGAACAACAGGGGCATTGTAGCCCGGGTAGCTTAACCCAAACTGAACTCCGACTAGAGCTGTTTCTCCAGTGCCTCGGTCAGGTCGCGGCTGGCCTGCAGTGAGCGGAGCATGGCGGGAATGTTGTTTTCCAGGTTCAGGTTGATAATCAGGTCCCGATCGGCGGCCACCGACTCGCTGCGCCCCACCAGTTTCAGCTGCATCTGCATGTCGCCACTGGGAGGGTACTCCACCGTGCCGGAGAGCTCCCGGTAGTTGTAGTCCTCCAGGGCTCCGGCGACCAGTTTGAGTTGCGGGTTCGCGGACAGCATATCGGCGGAGAAGGCGCCGTAGTAGCGCAGCCGCCCGCCGGGGGGGCGTGCCTCGATCCGGCCCTGTTTCACGGTGATGCCCTCGTCACCGGTGTGCAGCGGTATCTGCAGGTCGACGGTGCCAGTTGCGGCGAAGTTTTCCGTTTCCAGCTCCCGGGTCAGCGTCCGCAGGGAAATGCCGGAGAAGTTTACCAGGCCGCTGCGCGGCTCTCCGTCCAGGTTCCAGCGCAGCTCGCGCGCTTCCAGTGCGCCGTCGAGCAATTCCGCACGGATGCCGGTCAATACCAGGTCCCGTTTGTCATCCAGCGAGACCGCAAGGCGGATATTCTCTACCGGGACACCGATATCCAGGGTTTCCGCTGTGAACGGCTGAGGCCGCGACGCAATCCAGTTGTCACCCTTGCGGCCGCTGGAGAGCTGACCGGTAATTCCCACGGCAAATACATCCCCGTAGACCGCGGCCACTTTATCGAGCCGTGCGTCGAGAAAGTCCCGTTGCGCCGCGGGCCAGGACAGCCGGCCTTTGGCGGAAAGCTCTCCCGCCACCAGGTCCACCGGCAGCCCCTCTATGGAGTCGCTCAGCGGCTGTTGCTGGCTGAAAGTCGCGGGCTCCAGAGTGAAAGTGGCGCTGCCCGCGTCGCTGTCCAGTTGGTACCGCCATTCACTTTCAATGGCCAGCGCCCCGGAGCGCAGCCGATTGTTGCCGCTGAGCCGGTTTCCCTCGGCGGTCAAATCGCCGGCAACGCTGGCTTTCAGCTGGTACTGGTTGCGGGCCCGCAATTGCAGCTCATCGGATCGGTAGCGGGCTCTGGTCCGGAGCTGACCGGCGGCGGAAGCGAAGTGCAGATCGTTCAGTGCCAGTACGCCCTTTAGCTGAAAGTCCGGGCCGCTCAGCGCATCCAGCTCAATACCGGCTGATGCTCCGAAGCACTTGAAGTCCTGTTTGTGCCGGGTGCACTCCACCTCCGCGGACTCCAGCGTCGCGGATTTCACCTGTACCGTTTCCGTGCGGATTTCCCCGGTGGATAGGGACGGATTGATCAGTCGCAATTGCTGTTGTTCATCTTTCCGGGAAAATTCCAGTTGGCCGTCGGACTGCAGTTGCCGGATGTCAATACCGTCGAATTCGAGCCGGGAAATGGCCGATTCCTGGAAGAGAGTGCATCGGATATCTTCTTCCAGTCTGCAGCGGATATTTTTCAGGGTGGTGTCGAGGGAGAGCGTTTCCGCCGCTTCCCGGGCGCGGATCTGTACCGTCTCCGTTTCAACCTGTACCGGGCCCGGCCACCGGGCCGCCACAATCGTAACCGGTGCGGGCAGTTGCAGTTCCGCCGTCCCGCGATTCCAGCCCAGCTGCGCCAACAGGGAGTCCCCGTCGGAACTGCCCACCACTGCTTTTGCACTGCCTTCCGGGAGAAGAGTCACGGTAAAACGGCGCAGAGGGTTGCGGCGGCGCTGCGCGTTCATCTCCGCGAGAGGCAGCAATTCCGCTGTTCCCCGGAAGGAGAGATTGCCTTCCGGGGAGCTCACCGCAACAGGGCTCAACGCCTCCCGCCAGCGGGCGGACTGAAACAGCGGTGCCGCGGCGCGCAGGTCCAGGTTGCCGTTTGCGGTGAGCAGGGGGGCGTCCCGCGGCGTGCGCGCGCCGAGCTGTAGTTCCAGCAGTGTGCCCTCGGTACCGGGAGACAGGATACGGATGTTCGCGCTGCCGGACAGTTGCCTGGGGGTCAGCGGCCACAGTGACGCCAGGTCCACCGAGAGCGGCTCCAGGGTGTCGGCGGACAGTTGAAGCGGCATGCCGATCGGGTCTTCCGGCAGGGGAAAGTGCAGGGACTTTGCGCTCAGCCGGGCGACTGTCCGGCGGTATCCCTCCAGGTTGAGCAACTGATCGGGAAATTGCGATTCAATCCTGAGGGAAAACTCGCCGCCGGCCCCGGTGACGGCTCCGGCAAGGGGTGGTAACGCCGCCAGCTGTTCCAGCTCCGCCTGCAAGCGCAATTCTCCCTGCCACTCTTTTTTCTCCTGGCGGGTGGCACTGCCGTCCAACTGCAGGACGCTCTCCCCGGTAGCGGAGGAAATCCGCGCGCGAAGCCGGACGTCGGTGTCCCGCGTGAGCAGTTGCCACCGGGCCTCCAGGTCGCCGCTGTACAGGGTTCCGCGAATGGTGTCGCCGCCCTCCCGGCGAAGGCTTAAACGCCCACTGCGGCGCTCGGGCCCGGCCCATTGCAGTTGATCGATATCGATTTGCCGGGGCAGCCTGCGGCGCAGCAGTTGCAGCAATTCGCTGAAGTAGAGTTCCGGTTCCGCTTCCGCGCGGGGGATTTCTGTCGCGGCTTCATCATCGGGCTCCAAAGGAGCCGGTGCCGGATAATAGGTAAGCCCGGTGATAGTCAGTTGACTGCGATTGTCTTCACCGCCGAACAGCGTGCCCAGCGGGTGCCGAAGCCGCAAGTCGCGCAGTTGGATGCTGGCGCCGCTGGCCAGAAGGATTTCCAGGCTTTCGGCCGAGATGGCATCGGCACTCAACTGCAGGCCCTGCGCGGAGCGAATCCGGTCGCCGCCGAGCCACGGGTTGACCAGCCAGGGGACAACCTGGTCCCTGTCCCGCCATCCCCACCAGCAGACCGCCACCGCTATCAGCAGCAGTGCGAGGGTGATCAGGCGGGATTTGCGCACAGGGACCTCTTTGAGCTGGGTTGAAGCTGGCTTGCGGGCACAGTCGTAAACAGGGAGACTGGCGACATCGCCGTTACACTAGTGTCCTGTATGGAACTAAATAGTGATACCAGCGGGCCGCTAAGCGGCCAGATGCAAGGCGCACTTGCGCCGGCGTAGTCATTCTACGTCAAG
>NZ_JBOFOC010000014.1:0-32970 GCF_051659245.1 Microbulbifer sp. | reverse complement strand
CGGGCCATGCCCGCGATCGAAAGTGCCAATAGCACAGGCTGATCGCGGGCATGGCCCGCTCCTACAGGATTTTGTCAGGGCGCCGCCAGTGGCGGTTGCCCTCCACTCTTGCCGCGCCGGCTATAGAAACGCGGCGTTTCCCGCAGGTAGTCCCCGATCAGTCGGCGCGAAAGTGCGGCTGCATCGGCTTCTGCCAGCGGCCGGTCGTCGCGGGTGAAAAAGCGACCGCGCTCATCGCTGGCCTTGGCCGACAGCACCAGTTTCAGGTCCTCGGCAATCAATGTGCTGCCGTGCCAGTCGCTGACAACCAGGTAGTCGTGGCGGTAATTTTTATCCAACAGGTCGTGGCCAAAGCTGACCTGCCGTTTGTCGATACCCTGCAACCGGCTCATGGCGGAGAGCAGGGTGATCGGCAGATCCACGTGGCTGGTCATGCGCTCGATCGTACGGGCCTTTTGCCCGGGAATATGCAGCACCAACGGCACTTTGACCTGCTGTTCCACGAAGGTGGAATTGTGACCCCAACGGCCGTTCTCCATAAATTCCTCGCCGTGGTCGCCGGTGATCACCACGATGGTGTTGTCCAGCCTGCCACTCTCCTTCAGCGCGTGGAGTACCCTGGCGAACTGGGAGTCCAGATGGTGGCTGGCATTGATATAGCGAGCCTTGATACGTGAGATCTGGCCTTTGATATCCGTATCCAGGTAGTTGAAATCCTCCAGGTAGTCCGTCTCCAGCGCATTCTCCGCCGGAAATGAGTAGTTGGCGTGTGTCGACTCAAAGAACATAAAACTGAAAAACGGTTGCTTCGCTGAATTTATAAAAGCGGTCAGCTTGCTGACATTCCTGATGTCCCGCTGCCACGGGTCTCCCTCGTGATCGGAGTGCAATTGTTTGCGTGCGAAGTTCCGGAAGATGGTGCGGTCGAATTCCGGATAGCTGAAACGTGCGCTGGTGTAGGCCATGAGCGAGTAGCTGTTTTTGCGCAGGGTTTCCAGCAACAGCGGCGGCCGCTCTGCGGGCAGTGCGTCGAACCAGTAGTTGCCGTGCAGGCCGTAGAACTGGCTGAACATACCCATGCGCGTGCCGTTGCCGCCGCTGTAGTGGTTGAGGAAGTGGACGTTGTCCCGGGCGAAGGCGTAGGTCTCCGGCATGATGCGCGGGTCCAGCATGTCCGCGCGCCAGGATTCGGAGGTCAGCCAGACGATGTTGTAGGGCTTGTCCAGCACAATACTTTGGGCATCGACTGCCGGATAGGTGAACTTGCCTTTCCTGCGGCTGAGGGAACCGTCCAGTTCCGGACGCTTGCGCTCCACCCCAAGTTTGCTCAACAGCCCCTTGGCGGTGATCGGGGAATACCAGGGGATACGCTGTACGCTTTGCAGTATCTGCTGCTCACCGGTGTGGTCGGCGTAGGCGTAGATTCCTCCCTGTAGCAGGAACACCAGCGGCAGGACTGCGGCGGCGGCCCGCACCGGCCGCGTATTGGCGATCCGCGCCAGCGGCAGCCAGCGGACCGCCGCGGCGTAGACGGCCGCCACCAACAGTACGAGCAGTGCACTGGAAACGTAGAAGGAATTGCTGAAGCCCAAGGCCTCCAGACCACCGGGCGTTGAAATAATATTCCACACAAAGCCGTTGATATAGAAACCGTAGAGCGCGTAGATCTGGTAGTTGGCGTCGATGGCCAGCGCAATTCCCACGGCGTAGAGGTGCAGCAGCGCCAGCAGGGAAAACCTGAGCCACCCCGGGCGGGTGGCCGAGGCGCCCCGCGCCAGCAGCCAGGCGGGCAACGCCAGCAGCGCCGCCTGCGCGATGGTGGCAGCGGTAAAATAGCCGATCTGCACGGTGCCGCTCAGGGCTGGCAGGCCGTGCAGCATCAACAGTGCAAAACTGACGCACCACACCAGCAGCGGCACGCCCCGGAAATACAGAAGAGAGGAGTTGGACGGATTCATCGGCACAACAGGACCTGTGGCAGTTTGATGGCCGTCACCATAGGGGGAAAAAATTAAGTGAACCTTAAGGGCCTGTTTGGACTCTTGCGCAGAACTCTCCCGGCGAGAGATTCACCTCCGCCTTAAGATTCACTTAATTTTGCCCACCTAGACTGCCTTCTATCGAATCTCCCCACGAGCGTGTGCAATGGCATTGGAAGGCAGTCAATACCGCGAACCCCGGGACCCGGTCCGGTCGCCGGCGGCGGCTTCACACAGTTTTGAACTTACCACCGCCGGCGATGCCGGGCGCGCCGCGGTGGAAACCTATATCGCGCAAAAGTTTGCCGCGACCTACGGCGCGCGCATCCACAGCTTTCTGCCGCAACTGCTCTCGCTGCACAGCGGCGGCGTCATCGACGCCGCCCTAGGGCTGCGCCGCGCCGACAGCGGTGCCCTGTTCCTGGAACAGTACCTGGACCAGCCGGTGGAGCGGCAACTGGCCGCCGCCGCCGGGCGGCCGGTGGCGCGCTCGGACATCGTCGAGATCGGCAACCTGGTTTCCACCTCCCGCGGCAGCAGCCAGATGCTGTTCCTGATGCTCGCCGAGCTGTTCGCCGAAGCCCGGGTGACCTGGGCGATTTTTACCGCCACCCCGGAAGTGCACAAATTGCTGAGCAGGCTCACCGCCGACCAGATCGTTCTCTGTGTTGCCGACGGCGGGCGCCTGGGCGCACAGCTGCAAAACTGGGGCAGTTACTACGACACCTGTCCCGCGGTCACCGCGATCGATGTAACCGCCTCCCGCGAGACCCTGCTGCAGCGGCCGCTTGTTTGCGAACTGCTGCGCAACTGTGCGGCGCAGGCAAAACCTTTGGCCCGGATGTTTCTTGAGGGCAATAAATGCAACTGATCGATAGTCTGCGCCGCACTGCCGCGCTGCACCCGGAGCGCCCCGCGCTGATGGGCGACAACGTGAGCCTGACTTACGCCGAATTAATTCAGGCGGTGGATGCTACAGCGCAGCAATTGCGCGCGCGGGGCATCTCCACCCTCGGTCTCTACGCCGACAACGGCCCCAACTGGCTGCTGGTGGATCTGGCCTGCCAAGCCGCGGGCATCACCCTGGTGCCACTGCCGGGCTTTTTTTCCGCGCAGCAGCTGGCGCACACCCTGCGGGCCAGTGGTATGCAGGCGCTGCTGACCGACGATTGCGAGCGCTTTACCGCACTGGAGCAGGTGGGTGAGGCGCTGGCGGAGATCGCCGACCTGGCGCTGATCGAGCTTGTGCAGGGGCAGCTGCCGCAACTGCCGGCGCAGACCGCGAAAATTACTTTCACCTCCGGCTCCACCGGCACGCCGCGCGGTGTCTGCCTTTCCAATCGGACCCAGTTCACCACCGCGCGGGTGCTGCGCGACGGCTTGGCCGCACTGCGGCCCGAGCGCCACCTGTGCATACTGCCGCTGGCCACGCTGCTGGAAAACGTCGCCGGCGCCTACGCCAGTTGGCTGATCGGCGGCAGCGTGATCGCCCCGGGACTGCAGAGCCTCGGCCTGTCCGGCAGTTCGCAGCTGGATATCGCACAGCTGTGCCGCCGCATCGATGACCTTCAGCCGCACAGCCTGATCCTGCTGCCGCAGATGCTCAAGATGCTGGTGGAACAGAGTGAGCACAAGGGCTGGCGCCCGCCGCGCTCGCTGGTGTTTGCCGCCGTGGGCGGTGGCAAGGTATCGGCTGAACTCCTGCTGCGGGCGCGCGCGCTGGGGCTGCCGGTATACGAGGGTTACGGCCTGTCCGAGTGCGGCTCGGTGGTGGCCCTGAACCTGCCCGCCGCCGACCGCCCCGGCAGCGCCGGGCGCCCGCTGCCGCACTGCGAGATCAAAGTGCGCGGGGGCGAGGTTCTGGTGCGCGGCCCGCGCTATCTCGGCTACCTGGACGACGCGGACAGCTGCGACGAGTGGCTGCCCACCGGCGATCTGGGGGAGTTGGACGGCGAAGGCTACCTGCATATCACCGGGCGCAAGAAAAATATTCTGATCAGTTCCTACGGCCGCAATATCTCCCCGGAGTGGATCGAGAGCGAAATACTGCTGACACCGTTGCTGATGCAGTGCGTGCTGCTGGGTGACGGCCGGCCTCACTGCAGCGCGTTGATTTTCCCCCGCCCGGGAACGGAGCGCGGACATATTGAACAATGGCTGGAATCGGTCAACCGGCGCCTGCCGGATTACGCGCGCGTGCACCGCTGGGCGCCGCTGCCGGAGCCGCTGACCTTTGCCGGCGGCCTGCTCACCGCGAACGGCCGCCCGCGGCGCGATGCCATCGCCGGGCGCTATGCACAAGTCATCGAAAATCTTTATTCAGGGCGTCTCTAGAAATTGCGAATCTGCTTTTAGACGTAGGGTGCGCCGTGCGCACCAGCCCAAGGTTGCTGTAGTCCCGGACCATGTTCGGTGCACGCGGCGCACCCTACGACGACAATTTCAAGCGATGCCCTTCACTACTTAAGAGGTTACTGCCATGCAGTTTTTCGACCGGTTGCGACAACAGACGGAAGCAGCGCGCAGATCGCTGGTGGAAATACCGCTGATCCAGCGCGGCGCGCGCGGCGAACTGGAACTGGAGGAATATGTGGCCTTCCTCTCCCAGGCCTACCACCACGTCAAGCACACGGTGCCGCTGCTGATGGCCTGCGGCAGCCGGCTGAATGAAAAGCAGGAGTGGCTGCGGGTCGCCATCGCCGAATACATCGAGGAGGAGACCGGCCACCAGGAGTGGATACTCAGCGATATCGCCGCCTGCGGCGCGGACGCGGAGGCGGTTCGCAACGGCGCGCCCAATCTCAGTACCGAACTGATGGTGGCCTACGCCTACGACACCATAGCCCGCGGCAATCCGCTGGGCTTCTTCGGCATGGTCCACGTCCTCGAGGGCACCAGTATCCAACTGGCGGACAGTGCCGCGGGGGCGATCCAGCGGTCCCTCGGCCTGCCGGATGCGGCGTTCAGCTACCTGCGCTCCCACGGCGCGCTGGATATTGGCCACGTGGAGTTCTTCAAGGGTTTGATGAACCGCATCGAAGCGGAGGAAGAGCAACAGGTCATAGTGCACAGTGCGCGGGCGTTCTACCGCCTCTACGGGGACATCTTTCGCGAGTTGGACACAGCACCGCTGCCGGCGGAGGTGGCCTGAGATGAGCGACATACCCATGACGATATTGATCACCGGCGCCAGCGGCGGCATCGGTTCGGCCATAGCGCGGGCGCTGGCCGAGGAGGATCACCGGTTGATTCTGGTGGGCAGAAACACCGGGCGGCTGCAGCAGTTGCGCGCGACACTCGAGAACAGCAGCCGGCATATCGTGATAACCGCCAACCTGCTCGATGCCGCGCAGAGGGGCGCCCTGGTATCCGCCTGCGCGGCACTGCCCGGTGGCGTGGATGTGCTGATCAATGGCGCCGGGGTCTCCACCTTCGCCGAGCTCGGCGATATCGGCGATACGGAGCTGGGCGCCATGCTGCACACCAATCTGCTCGTGCCCATCGCCCTCACCCGCAACCTGTTGCCGTTGCTGCGCAATAGTGGAAACCCCGCGGTGATCAATATCGGCTCCGCCTTCGGGCATATCGGCCACCCGGGGTTCAGCGTCTACAGCGCCAGCAAATTCGGCCTGCACGGTTTTACCGAGGCGCTGCGTCGCGAGCTGAGCGACAGCTGCATCGCAGTGCACTACCTGGCGCCGCGCGCGGTGGACACCGAACTCAATACCGAGGCGGTCAACAGCCTCAACCAAGCGCTGGGCAACAAGTCCGACCCGCCGGAGATGGTGGCGCGGCAGGTGCTGAACCTGCTCGGAGAGCGGCGCAGCGCCCGCCGCTTTATCGGCTGGCCGGAGCGTTTTTTCATCAAGCTGAATGCGCTCTTCCCCTCCCTGGTGGACGGGGCACTGGGCAAGAAGGTGCCCTTGATCCGCCGCTATGCCAAGCAAAACTGGGCCAGACAAAACTGCACATCAGGAGAAACCTCATGAAATTTTCCCGCATACTGAAAACCTTCTCTATGGGCTTGGCCCTGGTGGTTTCCCCGGCGCTCTGGGCTGGTCCCGCCGAGGAGACGGTTGCCGAACTGCAAAAAGCCTGGGCACAGGTCAAGTATCAGACTCCGGAGAAACAGCAGGAAGCCGCATTCGCAAAGCTTGCCGAGCAGGCGGACGCGGCCACCACAAAATTTGCCGATAGCGCGCCGGTGTGGGTGTGGAGTGGCATCATCCGCGCCTCCTACGCGGGCGCCAAGGGCGGGCTGGGCGCGCTGTCCGCGGTCAAGGCGGCAAAGGCCGACCTGGAACGGGCCGTCACCATAGACGGCAGTGCAATGGACGGCGCCGCCTACACCAGCCTCGGCTCCCTCTACTACCAGGTCCCCGGCTGGCCTTTGGGGTTCGGCGATGCTAAAAAAGCGGATGAATATCTGCGCAAGGGGCTGGAGTACGGCAGTGCGGATATAGATGCCAACTACTTTTATGCCGACTATCTTTACCACCAGAAGGACTACGAGCGGGCGCTGAATTACCTGCAAAAGGCCCTGGCCGCGCCCGCCGATCCGCAGCGACCGGTGGCGGACAAGGGGCGGCGCGAGGAAATCCGGACCTTGATGATCGAGGTCGAGAAAAAAATGCGATAGCCAATGCGGATACTGCTGATAGAGGACGACCAGTCGCTGGCCGATGGCATCGCCACCGCGCTGAGGCATTCTGGCTACGCCGTGGACCACACGGATAGCGGCCGCCAGGGTATCGCACTGGCGCGGGCCGCGCGGCCGGACGCGATTATCCTGGACCTGGGCCTGCCGGATATGGACGGTGTCGAGGTGCTGAAGGCGCTGCGCAACAAATCCGTCGATTCCTCGGTGCTGATCCTTACCGCGCGCGATGACCTGCCGTCGAAAATCCGCGGCCTGGACGCGGGCGCCGACGACTACCTGACCAAGCCCTTTGCCGTGGACGAGTTGCTGGCGCGGCTGCGCGCGCTGGAGCGCCGCGCCGGCCTGGGGCTCAGCGCGGAAATCCGGCTTGGCGATGTCACCGTCGATCTCGCCAGCCACCGGGTAACCAGGAATGGCGAAGTGATCAATCTCTCGCGCCGGGAATTCACCCTGCTGCGCGCGCTGGCGGAGCGCCCCGGGCATATCCTCAGCCGCGAACAGCTGGAGGACAAGCTCTACAGCTGGGGGGAAGAGATTTCCAGCAACACTGTGGATGTACATATTCACAACCTGCGCAAGAAACTCTATCCGGAATTTATCCTGACCATTCGCGGTGTCGGTTACAAGTTGGGACCAAAGGCAGGGCCCTGAGTGAAATCCATCCGCATCTACCTGGTGGTTGCGCTGCTGTCCACCATCACGCTGGTCAACTTCGTCTCCGCCCTGCACGGCTATCGCGCAAGTATGGCGGAGGCACAGCAGCTGTTCGACCGCCAACTGGCCGATACTGCCAGTCTGCTGTCAGCGATGCCCGTGTCCGCGGACAGGCCGAAGGTGGTGGAGCGGACCGGGCATCTGGCTTTCCAGGTCTGGTCGCCCGGAGGAAGGCTGCTGATGCGCTCCGCCAATGCGCCCCCTCAGCCGATCAACGCCCTGGAAGAGGGCTATGAGAATGTCAATTTTTCCGGCCAGCGCTGGCGGGTGTACAGCCACTTCTCCAGCGAGCGCAATTACTGGACCCAGGTGGCCGAGCCGGTAGGTCTGCACTTCCATCTGGCGGACAAAGTGGTGCTGGAATCGGTGATTCCCATTCTGCTGGGGCTGCCGGTCGCCGGTCTGTTGATCTGGTTCGTGGTGGGGCACGGCCTGAAGAGCCTGCACCTGCTGGCGGACGCGCTGCGCCAGAAGCGCGCCGACGACCTGAGTCCGCTGCCACTGGAGAATGCGCCGGAAGAACTGCTGCCGGTGGTACAGTCCACCAATGCGCTGCTGGCGCGACTGCAGGCGTCCTTCGAGCGCGAGCGTCGTTTCTCCGCCGATGCCGCCCACGAGCTGCGCACACCCATCAGCGCGATCAAGGTACACACGCACAACCTGGAGCGGGAATTGAGCCAGTACCGGCTGCCACAGTCACCGCTTTCGCTGGCGAAGCTGCAGGGGAGTATCGAGCGCATGGCGCATCTGGTGGAGCAGATACTGAACCTCTATCGCACCACGCCGGACCACTATCCGGCGAAGTTCGAGCCGCTGGACCTGCACGAGCTGGCGCGCGAGGTCATTGCCGAGCAGTACGTGGATTTTGCCGGCCGGGGCCAGGCGATCGAACTGACCGGCGGGGCCGCGCCGCTCGAGGCGGATCGCTTCGCACTCACCATTTTGTTGAAGAACCTGTTGAACAACGCCAACAAGTACACGCCGGAAAACGGCCGTGTGGAAGTGCATACCAGGGTGGATGGCGATCGCGTAGTGTTGCGTGTGGACGACACCGGCCCCGGCATTGCCGAAGAGGAATATGGACGAGTGTTCGAGCGCTTCTACCGGGTGGGCGGTGACCGCCACCCGGTCCCGGTTGGCGGCAGCGGCCTGGGTTTGTCGATAGTGCAGCATATCGCCCGCTTGCACCACGCGGAAATCCAGCTGGATAAATCAAAATTCGGCCGCGGCCTGTCGATTCAGGTTCGCCTGCCGGCGTCGCCCGGTTACCTTTTCCCGAATGGAGATTCCAGTGACTGATTATCGATGTCGCGGAGTGGTGCGATTATTGGCCGTGGCCGCGCTGGCACTGTTGCCGCCGGTGGCACAGGCGGGACGCCCGGTGTTTGAGATCGAAATACGCGGCCACCTGTTTCACCCCTCGGAACTGGTGGTGCCCGCAAACACCAAGGTGAAACTGATCGTCTACAACCGCGATCCCACACCGGAGGAATTCGAGAGCTACGAACTCAACCGGGAAAAAGTCATCATGGGTGGCCAGCGGGCGATAGTCTTTATCGGCCCCCTGGCGCCGGGAGAATACCCATTTTTCGGGGAATTCAATCCCAAGACGGCACAGGGAAAAATCATCGCGCAATGAACAGGCGGAGTCAGATATGCTGTTGACCAGCGTGATTATCATTCTGCGCGAAGTGCTGGAGGCGGCGCTGCTGCTCAGCATACTGCTGGCGATGAGCCACCTCTTGCATTTGCGTCTGCGGTGGTTCTATACCGCGCTCGCAGCGGGAACCGCCGGAGCGGTGGTCTACGGCGTGCAGCTGGCGGCCATTTCTGACGCGTTTGGCGGGGTGGGCCAGGAACTGCTTAACGTTGCGTTGCAGATTGCCATCTACCTGCTGTTGCTCGTTATCGCGTCGCTGCTGGTGGTCAACTACTATGCCGCCAACTACTATGCCGGCGAGTGCTACCGCGGAATACTGTCCGCCGCAATGACGACGGCGGTTGCGATGGCGGTACTGCGCGAGGGGTCGGAAATTTTTATCTACCTGTCGGCTTTCCGCTACAGTCCGCAACCCTGGTCCGGTGTGCTGGCCGGTTCTCTGCTGGGTGCGGGCATTGGTTTCAGTATCGGCGCGCTGTTTTACTACCTGCTGGTCGGCCTGCCACGGCGGCGTGCGCTGCTCGCCACCTGTGCGCTGCTCACCCTGGTGGCGGGCGGCATGGTTCTGCAGGCGACACAACTATTGATCCAGGCAGACTGGCTGCCGGCGCAGGTACCGCTTTGGGACAGTTCCGCACTGGTGGCGGAGGGCTCGCTGACTGGACAGATGATGTATGCACTGCTCGGCTACGAGGCCACGCCCACTTCGCTGCAGGTGATTCTTTATACCGCCAGCGTTGCCGCAATGGCGCTGTTGCTGTTGTTAACCCGGTACCACCAGAAAAAAATCAGGGCTGCCCGCGATGTATCCCAAGTTCGATGAAAGCGTTTTGAATTGCCGGTCCGCTGCGGCACTGCTGTTGCTCGGCAGCACTCCCTTCGCCCTCGCTGACGGCGTGGTGGTGGACAAGGTGTACGATCCCTATGTACAGCCGCTGGAAACCGAGATCGAGTGGCGCGCGGTGGGGATGCGCGATGACGAGGACGATTCGCTGGATTCCCTGCAACTCCACCGCCTGGGACTGGGCCGCAGCCTTTCCGATCGCTGGTTCGGGGAAGTCTATCTGATCGGCGAGCGGAATGAGGACGAGAGTTTTCGTCTGCAAGGAGTCGAGCTGGAGGCCAAGTGGCAGTTAACCGAGCAGGGGGAATATGCCGCGGACTGGGGCCTGCTGTTCGAACTGGAAAAGGAGCGCGACCGGGACGAGTGGGAGGCGGCGACGACCCTGCTTGTCGCCAGGGAATGGGGGCGCTGGGTGGGCACCGCCAACCTGGCCGCCATCTATGAATGGGGGGACGATATCGACAATGAACTAGAGTCCCAGCTGCGCATGCAGACCCGCTACCGACTTTCCGAAGCCTTTGAACCCGCGGTGGAACTGTATGCAGGCCAGGACACAGTGGGCATAGGCCCGGTGGCCCGGGGACTGCAGCGATTGAGCGGCGCACGCCAGTTCTACTGGGAACTGGGGTTGATCCTGGGGGTTACCGACGAGAGCCCGGACCAGACACTGCGCCTATTGGTGGAATACGAGTTTTACTGACACGAGTATTCGGGGCGGGGTGTTTAATTTTTCCGAAATAGAGTTTCGGAGCATAGGAAATAACAATGAAAATCAGAGTTTTCAGGCTTTTTGTTTTTCTATCGATACTGGTTGCCGGATGCAGTGCTCCGAGGAGCCTGGTGAATGCAAATTGGTATCAGGTGGAAACGCCCCATTTCCGTATCGTAACCAATGGCAGACCGGCGATGGTGAGGGATCTGGCACGGGACCTGGAACGGTTTCGCGCGGCGACCTCCCAGGTGCTGCGGGTACACGGCGACCGGCAGCAGCTGACCGTTTTTGCGCTGGCCAACAGGAGCAGCTACGCGGGGATCGTGGGCGAAGAGCAGGCGAGGCAGACCGGTGGGATGTTCAATCACACCAGCTACGGCAGTTTTGCGTTGGTCAATCTCGAGCGCTACCGGTTTATGCGCGAGCACCCGGCCCGCGAGTTCCTGTTTCACGAATACACGCATTTTCTTACTTACGGCAGCAGCCCGGTGCAATTTCCTTACTGGTACAGTGAGGGCTTTGCGGAGTTTTTCTCGACAGCGGAGTTTCCCGGCGACGGCTCGTATATGTTCGGCGCTATTCCGGTGGATCGCGCCAGCTCTCTGATCCACGACCGCCCCATGCCGCTGGAGGATTTGCTGCGGGCTACGCCGGCAACGGTGGATAAGAAACAGCGCCTCAAAGTCTATGCCGGCGGCTGGATGCTGACCCACTGGCTGATCATGAGCAGCGACAAAGGGGGAAAGATTGGAGATTATATCGATGCCTACAATCGCGGCGCCGACCCGGTAGATGCACTGACCAATGCTCTGGACATGCCGCTCGAGGATCTGGAACGGGCCTATTTGCAACAGGCAGAGGGCCGTTTCCCCAAGGGCAAGGGGCGGTTACCCGATGATTACCGGCCGGCGGACCCGCAACCGCGGCCCATGTCCCAGCAGCGAGCCGTGGCCGAAATCGCCCGCTATATGGTGATGTCCGGGCGCAAGTCGGAATCCCTGGAGGAGTTGGTGCAATATGCCCGCGCCGGGGGGGCGGACAGTCACGAACTGACGTCGGTGATGGCTGTCGCCGAAACGGGAACCGGTGCCTTTGAACGGGCGGAGGAAATTCTCGCAACCATTCCCGCCGACCTGCACGGCGAGTTTTGGTACCGCAGTGCCGAGGCCTGGTTATGGCTGAGACGGGAACTGCAGAAGGGGACTGAGAGTGATCCCAAGCAGGTGGCCGCGGTGCGGGACAAGTTCGTTTCCCTGATCAACGATAACGACGAAGTGGCGGCTCACTGGTACGGCCTGGCCATCGCCATGCAGAAGCTGGGGCACCTCCGGGGAGAATACCTGGAAATGCTGGAGCAGGCCTATCAGCGCGCGCCGCGGGAGGGGGAGATCGCCTGGTGGTATGCCCATGAACTCTATCTGGACAGGGACGCCGAGAGCTTTGCCTTTGTGGCGCGCCCGCTGCTTATGCAGACAAGCGGGCAGGAATTCCGCGAACAGTTGCAGTCCATGCTGGCGGACCTGCCGGCCGATGGCGCACCCCCGATGCGATGGGCTGGAGATACTTTGGGCGGTACTTTTTCCAAGTACCGGGACCACTCAGCCTACAAGGCGCTCGCTCTGGCGTTTGATTACAGGGGAGCTTGTGCACTCGGCTATATATACGGCTCGCCCGATCAGGACACCGCCAACGAGCGGGCGCTGGCGGAGTGCGAGTCCCAGCGCGTCGAATTCGATGTGGAAACACCGTGCAGAGTCTATGCGGAGGGCGATAGAGTCGTCGGCGGCGCCGACGCCTCCGGGCGCCGCCTGTAGCCGACGCCTTCCAACTGATCAGTGCCCTGGCCGGGCTGCGCGCGGAGAGCGAAGCGCTGGCCAACGGCAGCTACATCCAGCGCTGGGTCAACGGGGATATCCTGGTGTTCGAGCGCCAGTCCGGCAGCGACGTGGTGATGGTGGCAGTAAATCGCGGCGTCAGCGCGTCCATTAGGACTCCACGCTTTCTTCCCGCTCAGGCTCTGCGCCGATGGTGTCGTCGTCCTTGCTGTAGGGCCAGTTGGCCTTGCTGAAGGCGCCGCCGTCCACCCAGAGGGTCTGGCCGCTGATAAACGATGCCTTGGTATCGGCGAGGAAGAGCACCGCGTCGGCGATATCCCGGGCGTAGCCGACCCGGCCCAGGGGGGTGATGGCCGACCAGGTGGCGGCGTAGTCCGGGGCCTCTTTTTCCGTGCGCTCGATCAGGATGCCCCCCGGCGCCACGCAGTTGACGCGGATGCCGTACTCACCCAGCTCCACTGCGGAGGTCTTGGTGAGCATCTCGATGCCCCCCTTGCTGGCCGCGTAATCCACCAGGCGGGGGAAGGCCAGCTTGTTGCAGCCGGAGCCGATATTGACGATGCTGCCGCCCGCGCCCGCTTCCACCATCAGGCGCGCCACCCGCTGGGTGTTGAGGAAGCAGCCCTTCAGGTTGGTGCGGATCACCCGGTCCCAGTCATCTTCGTTCAGTTCCAGCAGCGGCGCCCAGGTCTGGACCCCGGCATTGTTGACCAGCAGATCGGGAGCCTGCTGGAAGTGATCGACCACTCCCTGGTAGAAGCGGTCCACAGAGCGGCTGTCGCCCACGTCGCAGGGGGCGAAGTAAAGATTCTGTCCCAGGGCTTCAACTTCCGACTGCAGTGCGCGTGCCGATTCGCTCTCCGACTCCAGGTTGTTGACCGCGACCTTCCAGCCCGCCTCGGCGAGGCAGAGGGAGATCCCCTTGCCGATACCGGTGGTGCCTCCGGTCACTACCGCCAGTTTGTTGTTATTGGCCATTTCTTACTTCTTCTCATGTGATGCGCGCGGCATTTTCTTCTGCCGGCTGTCTGTCGTTCTAGGAGTTGGGCACCAACGCTAACACAAAATGTAAACGTTTACAATTTCTTCGCTATGCGGCACAGTGAACCCCGCGAACCGGGAAATTTCATGCCGGAGGCGTTGACCTTGGGTTAATATCGCCGGGTTTCAATTGCTGGTACAGGAACATTCACAGGTGTCGATCAAACAAGTGGCCAAAATTGCCGGGGTCTCCATCGCCACCGTCTCGCGCTATCTCAACAGCCCTGAGCACGTTCGGGAAAAGACCCGGCGCAAGGTGCAGGAGGCGATACGCCAGACCGGCTACGCCCCCAATGCGCTGGCGCGCAATTTTCGCCGCGGCCGCACCAGCCTGGTGGTGGTGATCCTGCCCTCGGTGGGTGATCCCTTTTTCGCCGGGGTGATGCGCGGCATCTGGCGGGTGGCGCGGGAGGAGGGCTACAGCATCCTGATCCGCGAGACCCAATTCAATACCCTGGAGTTCGACGAATACAGCGATATCGTCTTCTCCAAGCAGGCGGACGGCATCATCCTGCTGGCGAGTACTTCGCCGTTCATGAAGGAAGGGAACGGAAAGCTGGGGAAAAACGGCGGCAGCAAGGGCGAGAAGCTCCCGCCCATTGTGATCGGCTGTGAGGCGGTGGCACCGCAGCTGAGCCACTACCCCAGTGTGCGGGTCGACAACGAGAGCGCCGCGGCCGAGGCCACCCGGCACCTGATTCGCCTGGGCCACCGGCGCATCGGGTTTATTTCCGGGCTGCACACCTCCCTGCTCACCCGCGGCCGCGAGCAGGGCTACCGCCAGGCCATGGCCGAGGCCGGCCTTAAAGTGGCCGACAACTGGATTGCCGAGGGTCGCCAGACCCTTGAGGGCGCCCGGGGCGCGGTGCGCTACCTGCTGGAGCAGAGTCCCCGGCCCACCGCCATCTTCTGCGCCAACGACGAAATGGCCATGGGCGCGATGCACGAGCTACGCCGCGCCGGGCTGCGCATCCCCGAGGATATCTCCGTGCTGGGTTTCGACGATATCCGCTACGCGGAGGTCCTCGACCCGCCGCTGACCACCATCGCCCAGCCGGCGGAAGAGATCGGCGAGCACACCATGCAGCGGCTGTGCCGCGCCATCGGCGGGGACGATATCGGCGGCGAGCCGGAAATCGTGCCCCACCGCCTGGTGATCCGCGAGTCCACGGGGGCGCCGCCGGAGGATTGATTGCTGAGTGGCTGAGTGCCGGGAGCGCCGGGCCCCAGCTCGGCAGGCGGGCACAGGCCCCGCCGGGCGAACACAGAATTTGCTCCGCAACGCACTTTCGTCGTTCCGGCGCAGGCCGGAACCCAGTGCCACCAACCGGTATGACGAGTCAACGACGATTCGAGTTGAAGCCTCAGTTCAAAAGGGTGCTGGCAATTCCGACTGACCGCTAATCGCCACCCCTTCCCCTTGACTGAATGTAAACGTTTACATTAATGTGGCGTAAAGTCGCTTGGCTTGATGTGCAATCTGCGGCGACAATGGGCAGAACAAAAAACAGACAGGCCGCCCCCGGCCATACAGCGTGAGGGAATAACATAATGAATCCCACCCTAGACAGTGCAGCACTGGAGCAAGGTGCCTCCAGCGCTTCCGAGACCAACCATTTCCTGGTGATCGTCATCAGTGCGGTGGCCACCATCGGCGGCTTCCTGTTCGGCTTCGACAGCGGTGTGATCAACGGCACCGTGGACGGCCTGCAGACGGCGTTCAACTCAGACAGCGCCGGCACCGGCTTCAACGTGGCCTCCATGCTGCTGGGCTGTGCCGTCGGCGCTTTCTTCGCCGGGCGGCTGGCGGACGTCTACGGGCGCCGCTCGCTGCTGATGGCCGCTGCGGTGTTTTTTATCATCAGTGCCTGGGGCTCCGGCATCGCCACCGGCTCCGTGGAATTCGTGATCTACCGCATCCTCGGCGGCTTGGCCGTGGGCGCCGCCAGCGTGATGACCCCCGCCTATATCAGCGAGGTGGCGCCGGCCGCCTACCGGGGCCGTCTGGCCACGGTGCAGCAGGTGGCGATTATCAGCGGCCTGTTCGGCGCCTTTGTCAGCAACTACCTGCTGGCCCGCTGGGCCGGGGCCTCCACCGCCGAATTCTGGCTGGGCTTCGAAACCTGGCGCTGGATGTTCTGGATGGAACTGCTGCCGGCGCTGGTCTTCCTGGTCGGCCTCTTTTTTATTCCGGAGAGCCCCCGATTCCTGGTGGTCAAGGGTAAAAAAGAGCAGGCCGGTGCGGTACTCGGCAAGCTGTTCGGCGAGCGCGCGGGCGGGGAAAAAGTGGCGGAAATCGAGCGCTCCCTCTCCGCGGATCACAGTCCGAAACTCTCCGACCTGAAGGCGCCCGGCGGCGGACTGCGCAAGATCGTTTGGGTGGGCATCGGCCTCGCCACCTTCCAGCAGTTGGTGGGGATCAATGTGGTCTTCTACTACGGCGCCGTGCTCTGGCAGTCCGTGGGCTTCACCGAGAGCGACGCGCTGCTGATCAACGTGGTATCCGGCGCGGTGAGCATCGCCGCGGTGATCACCGCGCTGCTGCTGATCGACAAGGTGGGCAGAAAGCCGCTGCTGTGGTGGGGCTCGGTGGGCATGGCGGTCACCCTGGCGGTGATGGCCGTGGCCTTCTCCCAGGCCACCCTGGATGAGAACGGCTCCCTGCAACTGTCCGACGGCGTGGGCACCATCGCGCTGCTCGCCGCCAACGCCTATGTGGTCTTCTTCAACGCCTCCTGGGGCCCGGTGATGTGGGTGATGCTGGGAGAGATGTTCCCCAACCAGATCCGGGGTTCCGGCCTCGCGGTCAGCGGCCTGGCGCAGTGGGGTTCCAACTTCCTGATCACCGCCTCTTTCCCCATGTTGCTGGTCAGCATCCAACTGTCCGGCAGCTACGGCCTCTACGCCCTGTGCGCATTTATTTCGATCCTGTTCGTCTCCCGCATGGTGCACGAGACCAAGGGTCGCGAACTGGAGCAAATGGAGGGCTGAGCCGTGCAGCAGCTGCAAATGGAACCGGAATGCGTCTGGCCCGCCGCCGCCACTCTCGGCGAGGGGCCGGTCTGGGTGGCGCGGGAGCGCGCTCTCTACTGGGTGGATATCAAGCGCAGCGTGCTGCACCGCTACTGTCCCCCCGAGAATAGTAAAGGGAGCAATGAACGATCCAGCTGGCAGCTGGACAGCCAGCTGTCCGCAATCGCCCCCCGCGCCGGCGGCGGCTTTGTGGGCGCGGTCCGCGACGGCTTCGCGCTGTTGTTCCCGGACGGCGACGGAGTGGGCATTGAACCCCTGGGCAGTCCGGAGAGCGATATCCCCGGGAACCGCTTCAACGACGGCAAGGTCGACGCCGCCGGCCGCTTCTGGGCCGGCAGTATGGACGACGGCGAAGAGGAGCCCACCGGCGCCCTCTACCGCCTGGACCCGGACCTGAACTGGCAGCGGCTGGACGCGGACTACGTGATTACCAACGGCCCGACGTTCAGCCCCGACAACCGCACCCTCTATCACACGGATACCCTGAAGCGCACCGTCTACGCCTTTGACCTGGAAGACGATGGCAGCCCGCGCAACAAGCGGGTATTCCTGCAATTGCCGGAGGAGTCCGGCTACCCGGACGGCATGACCGTGGACGCCGAGGGCTGCCTCTGGGTCTGCCACTGGGACGGCTGGGGCATTACCCGCTTTTCCCCGGAGGGCGAGGCCATCGGTCGCATCGAACTGCCGGTGGCCAATGTCACCAGCTGCACCTTCGCCGGTCCGGACCTGGATACCCTGTATATCACCACCGCCCGCAAGGGCCTGAGCGACGCGGAACTGGCGGACCAGCCCCTGGCCGGCGGTCTGTTCCGCTGCCGCCCCGGCGTGCGCGGGCCGGCGCCGGGACTGTTCGGGGGCTGAGTCTCCCCCTGTACTCGAATGTAAACGTTTACGGCTATCGATTTGTGAGAGTTGACCATGATTGAACCACGGGATTTGCGCGCGACACTGCTGCCGGAAGACGGCCTGGCCGGAACCCTGTTGGGCCGCGCCTGGGTGCCTGAGCCCCTGTCGAAAGTGTCCGGCCCCAGCCCGGTGTGGCTGTGCGAGGACGGCGTCTTCGACCTCAGCGCCATAGCGCCGACCATCGCCGAACTTATCGAACAGGGTTTTTCCCCCCGAACCGTGGACATGGACCGGGTGCAGCGCATCGGCGGCCTGAACGAGCTGCTGCAAAATACCGTGGCCCAGTTGTCGGGACAGGCGCGCGATCCGCGCAGCCCCTACCTGCTGGCGCCGGTGGACCTGCAGGCGATCAAGGCCTGCGGCGTCACCTTCGCCTGCAGCATGCTGGAGCGGGTAATCGAGGAGCGCGCCGGCGGCGACCCCGCCCGCGCACAGGAAATCCGCGGACAACTGGCGGAGAAGATCGGCGGCGATATCGGCTCGGTCGTTCCCGGCTCCGAGGAGGCGGAGGCGCTGAAGGCGGCGCTGCAGGAAGAGGGCATCTGGTCCCAGTACCTGGAGGTGGGCATAGGCCCGCTGGCGGAGGTGTTCACCAAATCCCAGCCGCTGTCCTCCGTGGGGCTGGGGGAGCAGGTGGGGGTGCACCCCATTTCCAACTGGAACAATCCGGAGCCGGAACTGGTGCTGGTGGTGAACAGCCGCGGTGAAGCGGTGGGCGCCACTCTGGGCAACGATGTCAATTTGCGGGATATCGAGGGCCGCAGCGCGCTGCTGCTGGGCAAGGCCAAGGACAACAACGCCTCCTGTTCCCTGGGTCCCTTCGTGCGCCTGTTCGACGAAACCTTCTCCATCGACGACGTGCGCAGCGCCGAGGTCACCCTGGAGATCGAGGGGGAAGACGGCTTCCAGCTGCGCGAGGTCAGCCCCATGAGCGCCATCAGCCGCGACCCGCTGGACCTGGTGGCGCAGACCATAAGCGCCAGCCACCAGTACCCGGACGGCATCGCCCTGTTCACCGGCACCCTGTTCGCCCCCACCCAGGACCGCGACCAGCCGGGCCAGGGCTTTACTCACAAGCTCGGTGACCGGGTGATGATCCGCTCCCCCAAACTGGGCGCGCTGATCAATTCCGTCACCACCAGTGACAAGGCAACCCCCTGGACTTTCGGCTTTTCCGCACTGATGCGCAACCTGGCTGCCCGCGGCCTGCTTTAGGTTTTCGGGACCCGGGACTCGGGACTCGGAGAGAGGCCCCCGGGAACGCCGAGCTCCAGCTCGGCACGCGGACCGCAGGTCCGTCAGAAAGAAATCAAGCAAAGAGCAGGAATATGACTGTCAAACGCAACTACATCGCCGGCAAATGGGTGGAGGGCCAGGGCACCATCGCCAACATCAACCCCTCCGACACCGGCGACCTGATTGCAGGCTACGCCCAGGCATCCCCCGCACAACTGGAGGACGCGGTGGCCGCGGCCCGGCAGGCCTTTCCCGCCTGGTCGCAAAGCGGCATCCAGCAGCGCAGTGAACTGCTCGATCGCATCGGCCAGATGATTCTCGACCGCCGCGCCGAACTGGGCGAACTGCTCGCCCGCGAGGAGGGCAAGACCCTGCCGGAGGCCACCGGCGAAGTGGTGCGCGCGGGCCAGATATTCAAATTTTTCTCCGGCGAAGTGCTGCAGCTGCGCGGCGAGCTGCAGCCGTCGGTGCGCCCGGGCCTGGACGTCTCCGTCACCCGCGAGCCCCTGGGGGTGATCGGTCTGATCACGCCGTGGAATTTCCCCATCGCCATCCCCGCCTGGAAGATCGCCCCGGCGCTGGCCTACGGCAACTGCGTGGTATTCAAGCCCGCGGAACTGGTGCCCGGGTCCGCCCACGCGCTGGCGGAAATCATCGCCCAGGCCGGCGTGCCCGCCGGCGTTTTCAGTCTGGTGATGGGCCCCGGCCGGGTCATCGGCAACAGGCTGGTTGAGCACCCGCAGGTGGACGGAATCAGCTTCACCGGCTCACAGAACACCGGGCGCAATATCGCCGCCGCCGCGGCCGCGCGCCTGGCCAAGGTGCAGTTGGAGATGGGCGGCAAGAACCCGCTGGTGGTGCTCGACGACGCCGACCTGGACACCGCGGTGGAATGCGCGGTCAACGGCGCTTTCTTCTCCACCGGCCAGCGCTGCACCGCCTCCAGCCGCCTGATCGTTACCGCCGGTATTCACGACCGCTTCGTGGAAGCGGTGTGCGAACGCATGCGCGGCCTGGTGGTGGACCACGCCCTCAAGGAGGGCACCCATATCGGCCCGGTGGTGGACGCACGGCAGTTGAAGCAGGATCTGGACTACATAAAAATTGGTTCGCAAGAGGGCGCGCGCCTGGCCTGTGGCGGCGAGCAGGTGGAGCGGGAAACCCCGGGATTTTTCCTCACCCCGGCGCTGTTTACCGAAACCACTCCGGAAATGCGCATCAACCGCGAGGAGATTTTCGGCCCGGTGGCCTCGGTGCTGCGCGCGGACGACTACGACCACGCCCTGGCGCTCGCCAACGACACCGAGTTCGGCCTCTCCGCCGGCATAGTCACCCAGTCGCTGAAGCACGCCAGCCACTTCAGGCGCAACGCCCAGGCGGGTATGGTGATGGTCAACGTGCCCACCGCCGGTGTGGATTACCACGTGCCCTTCGGCGGCCGCAAAGGTTCCAGCTTCGGCGCGCGGGAGCAGGGCAGTTATGCGCGGGAGTTCTATACGGTTGTGAAGACGGCCTATACCCTGGCCTGACTCGGGACTCGGGACTCGGGACTCGGGACTCGGGACTCGGGACTCGGGACTCGGGACTCGGGACTCGGGGAAGAATACCGCAGCCCGATGCGAAGGCCCTGCTGCCGGGAGCCGTTCGCGAAACATTTGCCGATGAGGCTGTTGAGCGAGCGGCTACCGGCAGCAGGGCCGCCACAAATCCAGCTACAGGAACCCCGGCCTCGCTTTAAAACGATACGCCCCGGCTTTCGGACAACTTCGCCAAATTTTATTTGTAAGATTTAACAGATGAGCAAGAAAAGAAAACTCCGCAGCACCGACTGGTTCAACGACCCGAGCCAGCCGGACCAGACCGCCATCTATATCGAGCGCTACCTGAACTACGGCCTCACCCGTGAGGAACTGCAGTCCGGTAAGCCGATTATCGGCATCGCCCAGACCGGCAGCGACCTGGCGCCCTGCAACCGTCACCATATGGAACTCGCCCAGCGGGTTCGCGACGGCATCCGCGCCGCCGGCGGCGTGCCCTTCGAATTCCCGGTACACGCCATCCACGAGATGGGCAAGCGCCCCACCGCCGCGCTGGACCGCAACCTGGCCTATCTGGGGCTGGTGGAGATTCTCTACGGCTACCCCCTCGACGGTGTGGTGCTCACCACTGGCTGTGACAAAACCACGCCGGCCACAATAATGGCCGCGGCGACGGTGGATATTCCCGCGATCGTACTCTCCGGCGGCCCCATGCTGAACGGATGGGACGTGGAGAAGCGTGTGGGGTCCGGCTCGATCATCTGGACTTCGCGGGAGCAGTATGCGCGCGGTGACATCGACTACGAAGGCTTTATGGACAATGTCACCGCCTCCGCGCCTAGCCCCGGCCACTGCAACACCATGGGCACCGCGCTGACCATGAACAGCCTGGCCGAGGGCCTGGGAATGTCCCTGCCCGGCTGCGCGGCCATCCCCGCCCCCTACAAGGAGCGCGCGCAGATCGCCTACTACACCGGCCTGCGCATCGTCGACATGGTGTTCGAGGACCTGAAGCCCTCCGATATCATGACCCGCGAAGCCTTCCTCAACGCCATCCGCCTGTGCTCCGCCATCGGCGGCTCCACCAATGCGCCGCCGCACCTGCAGGCCATCGCCAACCGGGTGGGGGTGAAGGTCTCCATCGACGACTGGCAGGAATACGGCGAGGAAATTCCCCTGTTGGTGAACTGCCAGCCCGCGGGCGAATACCTGGGCGAGGATTTCTACCGCGCCGGCGGCGTGCCTGCGGTAATGGGCGAACTGCTGCGCGCCGGCCTGGTGGCCGGCGACTGCCGCACGGTGAGCGGAAAAACCATCGGCGAAAACTATGGCGAACAGGTTTCGCGCAACGAAAAGGTTATCCGCCCCTTCGCGCAGCCGATGATGGAAAACGCCGGTTTCGCGGTGATGCGCGGCAACCTGTTCGACTCGGCGATCATGAAAAAATCGGTGATCGGCGAGGATTTCCGCAAACACTACCTGTCCGACCCGGAAAATCCCGATGTGTTGCGCGGTCGCGCCATCGTGTTCGACGGCCCCGAGGACTACCACCACAGGATCGACGACCCCACGCTGGACGTCGACGAGCGCTGCATACTGGTGATCCGCAACTGCGGCCCGCTGGGCTACCCGGGCTCCGCCGAGGTGGTGAACATGCGCCCGCCGGACTACCTGATCAAGCGCGGCGTCAACTGCCTGCCCTGTATCGGCGACGGCCGCCAGAGCGGCACCTCCGCCAGCCCGTCGATTCTCAACGCCTCGCCGGAAGCGGCGGCCGGCGGCGGCCTGGCGCTGCTGCAGACCAATGACCCGGTGGAGATCGACCTGAACGACAACAGGGTCAATGTACTGCTGGAAGACGCGGAACTGGCGCGCCGCCGCGCGGAACTGCAACAGCCGCCCCTGGTCAACCAGACTCCATGGCAGGAAATCTACCGCAAGACGGTAACCCAGTTGCAGGACGGGGGCGATATGGCCATGGACGAGGAACACCTGCGCCTGGTGGAGCGCCACGGCACGCCGAGGAACTCGCATTAGAGGGCCTTTAAACTGCGGCCTGTAGGGTGCGCCCCCCTGGGAACGCCGAGCTCCAGCTCGGCAAGCGGGCCACAGGCCCGCCAATCGCGGCCATGGGCCGCTCCCGGCCGGACCGCTCCTACAGGTGAATACGGAAGATGTACCGACTAAAAAGATAATTACCATGAAAACCAAAGACTTCTCCGCAAAACCCCTGCACGCCCTGCTTTGTGCGGCGATACTCTTCTCGATCCAGGGCTGTTCCACCGGGAGCGAGGGGAGCGAAGCGCAGTCCCCCAGCCTCAAGGCCTGGCCGCAGGCATCCAGCCCCGCCGGCGACCCCAAAGTCGAGGAGCGGGTCGAGTCGCTGCTGCAAAAGATGAGCCTGGAGGAAAAAGTCGGGCAGATAATGCAGGCGGAGATCCAGTCGATCACTCCGGAAGAGGTGAAGAAATACCATATCGGTTCGGTCCTGAACGGCGGCGGCTCCATGCCCAACCGTGTGGACGGCGCCGGGCCGGACGAATGGGTGGCACTGGCGGACGCCTACTGGGAAGCGTCCATGGACACCTCCGACGGCGGCACCGCCATCCCGATCTTCTGGGGAACCGACGCGGTGCACGGCAACGGCAACCTGGTGGGCGCCACCCTGTTCCCCCACAACATCGGCCTGGGCGCCGCGCGCGATCCGGACCTGGTGCGGGAAATCGGCGCGGCCACCGCGGAGGAGGTACGCACCACCGGCGTCGAGTGGGTTTTCGCCCCCACCCTGGCGGTGGCCCAGAACGACTTCTGGGGCCGCACCTACGAAAGCTATTCCGAAGATCCGGCAGTGGTGCGCGACTACGCCTCCGCAATGGTGGAGGGGCTGCAGGGTAAAACCGGCGGCAGCGACCATCTCGGCGAGACCCGCGTGATCGCCACCGCCAAGCATTTCCTCGCCGACGGCGGCACCTACGGCGGCGACGACCAGGGCGACGCGCGCATCGATGAGCGCGAGCTGGTGGATATCCACAATCCGGGCTACCCCGCGGCCATCGAGGCCGGGGTACAGACCGTCATGGCCAGCTTCTCTGCCTGGAACGGCGAGAAGAACCACGGCAACCGCTACCTGCTCACCGACGTGCTGAAAAAGCGCATGGGCTTCGACGGCCTGGTGGTGGGCGACTGGAACGGCCACGGCCAGGTGCCCGGCTGTACCAACGACAGCTGCGCGCAGGCAATCAACGCCGGCATCGACCTGCTGATGGTCACTTACGACTGGAAGCCGATGATCAAAAATACCCTGGCCCAGGTACGCGCCGGGGAAATTTCCCAGGAACGGCTGGACGATGCGGTGCGGCGCATCCTGCGCGTCAAAGTGCGCGCCGGCCTGTTCGACAAGAAGCCCTCCGAGCGGGCCCTCGCCGGTCGCGAGGAAGTGGTCGGTTCTCCGGAACACCGCGCCCTGGCCCGCCGCGCCGTGCGCGAGAGCCTGGTGCTGCTGAAAAACCGCGACAATATCCTGCCGCTCAGCCCGAAACAGAAAATCCTGGTGGCCGGTGACGGCGCCGACAGCATCGCCATGCAGTCCGGTGGCTGGAGCGTCAGCTGGCAGGGCGCGGGTATTCCCAATGAGAAATTTCCCGGAGCCACCTCGATCTACACGGGCATAGAAGCCGCGGTGGAAAAAGCCGGCGGCAGCGCCGTGTTGTCCGCCGACGGCAGCTTCGAACAGAAGCCCGACGTGGCGATAGTGGTATTCGGCGAGCAGCCCTATGCCGAGGGCCACGGCGATCTGAATACGCTTGAATTCGAGGCGGGTAAAAAGCGCAACCTGGCGCTGCTGAAATCCCTCAAATCCCAAGGCATTCCGGTGGTTTCGGTATTCCTCTCCGGCCGCCCCCTGTGGGTCAACCCGGAGCTGAACGCCTCCGATGCCTTCGTCGCCGCCTGGCTGCCGGGCACCGAGGGCGCCGGGGTGGCGGACGTGATTATCGCCAAGGCCGATGGCGAGCCGAATTTCGATTTTTCCGGCAAGCTTTCCTTTTCCTGGCCGAAACTGCCGCTGCAGGCGCGCCTCAATCCCCATCACCCGGAGTACGATCCGCTGTTCGCCAACGGCTACGGCCTCGACTACGCGGGTGCGGAACAGGGACCAGAAGAACTTGCGGAAAATGTCCCCGGCCTGACCAGCGGCGAAAGCAACAGCATCGCCCTGTACGTCGGCCGCCCGCTGCAGCCCTGGGGAGTGCGGATCAACGACTTCGAGCAGGACCAGATGCTGAGCGGTGCCTTCGCCAAACTGCCCAGCGGTCGCGTCACCGTGGTGACCAGCGATAAGGATGTGCAGGAAGACGCGCTCACCCTGACATGGAAGGACACCTGGCTGGCCGGCCTCAGTGTGCGCAACGGCGACCCGCTGGACCTGTCCGGCTATGTGCCGGAGGGCGTGCTGTCCTTCGACCTCAAGGTGGACGACCTGGACAAGGGCGGCCTGGGTGTGGTGCTGACCTGCGGCGACGAGTGCGAGCGGCAACTGGATATCTCCAGTCAGGCCCAGGCCATGGCCGGGCAGGGCTGGCGGCACATGAGCGTCAAACTCAGCTGCTTCGTCCGCGACGGCGACGACTTCTCGGCGGTGTCCGTGCCCTTCGAGCTGCGCGGCGGCGGCGCCGGCCAGGTGGCCGTGGCCAACATTCGCCTGGATAAAAAGGGCCTGGACCGCAAGGGCGAGGCCAGTGAGAGCTGCCCGGACTACCGCAAGCTCTCCGTCACCCCGGCGACCCTCGACCACTACTGGGCGCGGGACTGGTGGCTGCCCCGCCATGAGGAAAAACTGGCGCGCATCGAACAGGGCAATGTGGACCTGCTGATGATCGGCGACTCCATCACCCAGGGCTGGGAGAAGGAGGGCAAGGCCGTGTGGGAGAAATTTTACGGCGGGCGCAACGCGGTCAACCTGGGCTTCGGCGGCGACAGAACTGAAAATCTGCTCTGGCGTCTGCAGCACGGCGAAGTGGACGGCATAGAGCCCAAGGCCGCGGTGCTGATGATCGGCACCAACAATACCGGCCACCGCCGCGAGGAGCCGCGCTTCACCGCCGCCGGTATTCGCGCGGTACTGGACGAACTGCGCAGCCGGCTGCCGGATACCAGGATCCTGTTGCTGGGAATCTTTCCCCGGGACGAGCAGCCCGGCACGCCGATGAGAAAAATCAACAGCGGTATCAATGAAATCATCGCCAGCTACGCCGATGGGGAAAATATTTTCTTCCTGGATATCGGCGACAGGTTCCTGGCGGAAGATGGCCGCCTGAGCGCGAAAATCATGCCGGACCGCCTGCACCTGAGTGAACAGGGTTACGAAATATGGGCCGAGGCCATGGAGCCGACCCTGGCCAAGCTGATGCAATGATGTTGGGACTCGGGACTCGGGACTCGGGACTCGGGACTCGGGACCCGGGACCCGGGACCCGGGACCGCGGAGCTCCAGCTCCGCAAGCGAGGTAAGTTGAGCGATGGGCACGCTGCGCTTTGCCCATCCTACGAATACCGATGCAGTAATCCGGGACCGCGGAGCAATATTGGGGGCGCTGAGGTCTCCGGCTCCGCAAGCGACGTAAGAGTGAATTTTATGCTGAATAAAAAAATAATGATTGCCGGCCTTTTATCACTGCTGTCCGCCTGCGGCGGCAAAGACTCCTCGCAACAGACTGCTGCAAAAGCTATGGAAAATCCCTGGCCGAAACTCCAACCGGCGCTGCCCGCGGACCCGGAGATGGAGAAAAAGATCGCCGATCTCCTGTCCCGTATGTCCCTGGAGGAAAAAGTCGGCCAGATGATCCAGGCGGAGATCAAGTACGCCACCCCGGAAGACGTCAAGCAATACCATCTGGGCTCGATCCTGAACGGCGGCGGCACTTATCCGAACAACGACAAGTTCGCCACGCCGCAGGACTGGCTGGACCTGGCCAACGCCTACTATGAAGCCTCCATGGATAGCTCCCACGGCGGCGTTGCCATTCCGGTGATGTGGGGCTCGGATGCGGTGCACGGCCACAACAACGTGATCGGCGCGACCCTGTTCCCGCACAATATCGGCCTGGGCGCAACGCGCGATCCGGCATTGATCCAGCGCATCGGCGAGGCCACCGCGCGCGAAGTGGCGGTGACCGGCATCGACTGGACCTTCGCTCCCACCGTCGCGGTGGTGCGCGATGACCGCTGGGGGCGCACTTTCGAGAGCTACTCGGAAGATCCGCAGATAGTGAACGATTACGCCCGCGCCATGGTCGAGGGCATCCAGGGCGACAAAACCTCCGACGAATTTCTCGACGGCTACCACCTGATCTCCGCCACCAAGCATTTTATCGGCGACGGCGGCACCGAGGATGGTGTGGACCGGGGGGATGCCCGGGTGAGCGAACAGGAGCTGGCCGAGATCCACGCCGCCGGCTATCTCTCCGCACTGGATGCCGGAGTGCAGACGGTGATGGCGTCGTTCAACCGCTGGAACGGCGTGCCGCTGCACGGCCACAAACACCTGCTCACGGATGTGCTGAAAGGGCGACTGGGCTTCGACGGTTTCGTGGTCGGCGACTGGAACGGCCACCGCTTCGTGCCCGGCTGTACCCTCGAAAGCTGCGCGCCGGCGATCAACGCCGGCCTGGATATGTTTATGGTGCCCTCCGATTGGAAGGCGCTGTACAAAAACACCCTGGCCCAGGCCAAAAGCGGTGAGATTCCCACCAGCCGGATCGACGACGCGGTCACCCGGATACTGCGGGTGAAAATGCGCGCCGGGCTGTTCGACCGCAACCAGCCGCTGGCGGGAAAGGAAGGTATTCTGGGCAGCCCCGACCACCGGGCCATAGCCCGCGAGGCGGTGCGCAAATCCCTGGTTCTGCTGAAGAACAACGGCGGCCTGCTGCCGCTGGACCCAAAGCGGAACATCCTGGTGGCCGGCAACGGGGCGGACGATATCGGCAAGCAGAGCGGCGGCTGGACCATTTCCTGGCAGGGCACCGGCAACACCGATGAGGATTTTCCCGGCGCCACCTCCATCTACGACGGTATCGAAACCGCGGTGAAAAGCGCCGGTGGCGAAGCGGTACTGAGTGCCGACGGGGAATTCTCCGAGGACACCTTTGCCGACGGCAACAGACCGGACGTGGCGGTGGTGGTCTTCGGCGAGGCCCCCTACGCCGAGTGGCACGGCGACCTGCGCAGCCTCGAATACCAGCTCGGGGACAAGAGCGACCTGGAACTGCTGCGCAAACTCAAGGCACAGAAGATTCCGGTGGTGAGCATTTTTATTTCCGGCCGCCCGCTGTGGGTAAACAAGGAACTCAACGCCTCCGATGCCTTTGTCGCCGCCTGGCTGCCCGGTTCCGAGGGCGCAGGCATCGCCGACGTGATATTCACCGACGCCGAAGGCGAGGTGCAGCATGGTTTCACCGGAAAACTGTCCTTCAGCTGGCCGCGCCTGGTGCACCAGACGCCGCTCAATGTCGGCGAAGAAAATTACCAGCCGCTGTTCGCCTACGACTACGGCCTCACCTACGCCGACAATGTCGAGATCGCCGACGACCTGCCCGAGGATGGGGAAACCTACGCCGAGGGCAAACTGGATGACGCCTGGCTGATGGTCTGGCGCCCGCGGGTGCCCTGGGAACTGGTCATCCTCGAAGCCGGGCGCGAACCGCTGTCGGTGACCGGCAACCTGGCCAGTAGTGCCGACGGCAATATCACCGTGGCCGCCATCGATATGCAGAACCAGGAAGACGCCCTGCAGATCGACTGGAAGGGGCTGCGCCGGGGCGGCCTGGCCCTGCGCGCGCAAAAGCCCCAGGACATGAGCCGCTATCTGCGCGAGAAGGCCGCGCTTACCCTGGACATTCGCGTAAACGAACAACCGCAGGCGGAAGTGTTCGCCGCAGTCGACTGCGGCGACGATTGCCGCGCAGAAATTCCATTGCGGGAACCCCTGTCCCAGCTGAAGGCGGGCGAGTGGTCGCAACTGTCCATCGACCTGCAGTGCTTTGCCGGGCAGGGCGCCGAGTTCGCGCATATCGAGAGCAGTTTTGCCCTGGAGAGTGAAGGCGCGCTGTCGCTGGCGGTGGCGAATATCAAGTATGTGCCCGGCGCTGCGGACAGCGCGACTGTGCGGTGCGACGACTGAGCGGAAACCCGGGGCGGCCCGCAAATTTTTACCCGGGCCGCGCAGGTATTGACGTTTCTCCGCTGGCGCACAATGAGTTACTGGCTTTCCTCGCGTCGCGGGGACAGTTCCGGATGACCACTGGGCGGGAGACGGGAAAATTCCTGCAGGGGCAAGACAATGATAAGGTAGACTTCTTTCCTCCCGGCCCGGTAGTAAATACGGAGGGATACATAAAAAAGCACTCACAAGGAGGTGGGTATGTACTATTTGAAATGGTTGGTCCTGGCTGTATCGATTGCGCTGTCGGCCTGTTCCGGCGAACTGGACAAGCGGGAACTCCGGCTGAAAGCGGATTTCAGCGAAGACTTCGATCGGGGCCTGCCCGAATTTCTGGTCTTCAATCCGGAAGGAGAGTGTGTCTACCACAGTTTGGGGTTTTCAACTGAAGAGCACTTTCTCGAAGAGCTGGACGTAGTACTGGCCGGAGGGCGCATCGAGCGGTCACCGGTCGATAGTCCTGAGAAGCGCAGGCTCCTGGAGCTGGCGGTGCGTAAAGCCGTCTACGAGAATACATCCATCCCCCCGGAACAAAAGGAATCGACGATTCGCACCTCGCTGCGGGAATCGATGAACCCGGAGCCGAGTTGCACCCATGAACTGGAATATTACCTGGGCCGGTTTGAGGAGCCCGACGGCGGAGACTTCTCGCTAGAGTCCCTGCCCGGGGGCAAAAGTGTGTTTATCGAGTTCTACGCTGACAGGTGCCTGCCCTGTAAAAGACAGGAGAGAGCGCTCGAGCGCTATTCCCCGAAAGGGGGGAATGAGTTTGTACTGCTGAAGGTGGAGCGGGACAAGACCAAGCTTCAAGTGCAATAGCCAGGGACCTCGTCACTACCAGGGGCCGATCAGAGTGCCATAAGTTAAGCAACGGCATTTGCGTAGGATGGACAAAGCGTAGCGTGCCCATCACGGCCCCAGGATGATGGGCGCGTCGCTACGCTCCTTTGCCCATCCTACAGATACATCTGAGGGAGATAAATCCGATGCGCTTGAGATGGTTGTTCCCCACCGCGCTGCTGCTGGCCGCCGCGCAGGTTGTCGCCGTACCCCGGGCAGTGGAACCGGTGGCTTTCGACTGGTTTGAATACCGGGGTATGGACCCGCTGTTCGAAGGGGTCCTGGCGAAGGGGGAATACCAGAACCCCGTGGCCGCCGGATTTTTCCCCGACCCCAGCATCGCGCGGCGGGGCGACGATTACTATATGGCCCACTCGTCCTTCGCCTATGTGCCGGGCCTGCCCATCCTGCACAGCCGCGACCTGGTCAACTGGCGGCTGCTGGGCCACGCGCTGACGCGACGATCGCAGGTGGATATGCGCGGGCTGCAGGTGTCTCAGGGTATCTTCGCGCCCACATTGCGCTATCACCAGGGGCGCTTCTACCTGATCGGCACCGCGGTGGGCGCCGGCGGCAATTTTCTGATCACCGCGAAAGACCCCCAAGGTCCCTGGTCCGATCCTGTCTGGCTGCCGGAAATCGGGGGCATAGATCCGGATATCTTTTTCGACGACGACGGCCGGGTGTTTATTGCCCACAACGATGTGCCGGAGGGCGAGCCGCTGTACGACGGGCATAGGGCCATCTGGTTGTGGGAGTACGATCCGGAGGCGGAGCGGGTGCTGCCGGATTCCGGCCGGGTGATTGTCAACGGCGGTGTGGACCTGAGCGAGGAGCCCGTCTGGATCGAGGGCCCGCACCTGTACAAGGTGAATGGCTGGTACTACCTGCTGTGCGCCGAGGGCGGCACCGGCTACAACCACTCGGAGGTGGTCTTCCGCACCCGCAAACTGGACGAGCCCTTCGAACCCTACAGCGGCAACCCGATACTGACCCAGCGGGACCTGGAGCGCGGCCGCGCCGATCCAATAGTGGCCGCGGGCCACGCGGACCTGGTGCAGACCCCAGAGGGGGACTGGTGGTCGGTATTTCTCGCCACCCGCCCCTACGACGAAGTCTTTTACAATACCGGCCGGGAGACCTTCCTGCTGCCGGTGAGCTGGAAAGACGGCTGGCCGCGGATACTGGCGGCGGGTCAGGCGATTCCCCAGCGCCTTGATGCGCCTGCCATCGACGCCGCGCCCGCGGAGGGCGCACCGCTTACCGGCAATTTCACTTGGCGCGATGATTTCGAGACGCGGGAACTGAATCCCCAGTGGAACCTGCTGCGCGGCGATTTCGAACGCGATTGGCTCCAGCTGCGCGGGAAACAGTTGCAGTTGCTCCCCAAGCCCCGCTCCATGGCATCGCAGGAACAGCCCGTCTATCTCGGTCGCCGGCAGCAGCACCAGCGTTTTCAAACCTCGGCCCAGCTGCGGCTGCCCGCTGACGAGGATGTTTCCGCCGGAATCGTCGCCTTCCAGAATGAAAACCACCACTACTACCTGGGAGTGAAGGCGGCCGGAAAAGATGGCTACGAAATATTCCTGGAACGGGCCGCCGGTGGCGAGCCGCAGCGTTTGCACAGCGTTTCCGTGGATGCAAAGGCGGGCGAAGCCATAGCGCTGGAAATTCGCGGCGACCGGTCCGAGATAAGCTTTTACTACCAGCCCTCCGGCCGCCCGGCCAAAAAACTGGTTGCGGGGATGGATGGCAAGCTGCTCAGCACCGAAGTGGCCGGCGGCTTCGTCGGCACCACCCTGGGGCCCCACGCGCGCTCGGAGTCTCCGTAGGGTGTGCCGTGCGCACCGGATACGACCGGTTGGTGCGAGGCCGCCATGGATGGCGGTATGCAGACCAAATTGCCGGGAGCAATTTGGCACAGCGAAGCCGCCCGCAGGGCCGAGCACATGGATGTGCTTGGTGCAAACGCATGGAGCAATTTTTTGCCACGGCGCCCCCTATGTTTTGGGATAGCCTCTACTCTCCGTCCCGCCTGGCCTGCAGGACCCCGGCATTTTCCCCGTAGACTTCGAACTGGTACAGGGAGTAACCCCAGCGGGTCGCGCGCTCCTTGCCGTAAAGCCTGATGAAGCGGGCGGTTACCGGATCGAAGCGGATATTTTCAGTACCGCCCTCGCTGTCACTCCGCTCATAAACGGTATCCCAGTTTTCGGCATCGTTTGACACCTGGATTTCGTAGTCGCGCCCGTGGGCGGCTTCCCAGAAGAGCTTTACCTTGTTGATGGGATAGGCCTCTCTGAGATCGAGGGTTATCCAACTGGGGTCCCGGTAGTCGCTCGACCAGCGGGTGCTGAAATCCCCATCTATCAGGTAGCCGGGGTCGGAGGTGAATTTCCGTTCCTCATTGGAGGAGGTGTGCACGGAAACCCCGTGGTAACGCGCCAGGTTGCCGTTGCCTTTCTCTTGTACGGAAATATTGAAATCGGAGGCGTCCGCCAACCCGCCCTGGGCCTCCGCCCGCACCTGGATAACGGCCGAGCCAGTGTGGCCGGGAGCAAAGTCCAGCCTGATACGGTTTTCGCGGTCGATACTTGCACTGACCAGGTCGGTATTGGAATTGTTGGCGACTTGGTAGCGGAGTGGTGCACCCGCCGGGTGGTGGCCGATTTCATCCAGGTCGACGTAGTGCACTGAGGTTTCGGTACCGGTGGCAAATACGGCGTCGGTGATGTCCTCCAGCACCGGATAGCCCAGCAGCCAGCGCACGCTGTTTTTCAGCAGTGCCTGATAGCCGGCGTTCACCACCGCCTCCCTGCCGTGGCCCAGGGCCAGCCCCATCACTCTGCCCTTTCCCCAACTGCGCTGCCACAGCACCGGCAGGTGTTCAGAGCGGGCGATCACCTCCAGGTCCTCGGTATTGGTCTGTACGAAATAGAGTTCGTCGCGAATGGGAAAATTTGCCAGGCCGCGGACGATGGGATGCTGGACCTGATCGTTGTAGTCGTAGCCGTACCAGGAGTCGAAGGTGTACACCAGCCGCTCGGCCATATCGGCGCCACCCAGGAAGCGGCCGCCCATCAGTTCCGGGTAGCGCTCCGAGTTGAGAAAGGTCACCAGGCCGGAGTGCATCGCCAGATAGGGTTTCCCTTCGCCGATAAAACGATAGAAGGCATCCAGCTGCTTTTCCGTGGGAGTCAGGAACATCGAGTTGTTGAGTATCAGGTCGTAGCGCGCCAGCGCCCGGTTGTTGAGCACGGATAGATCCTCGGTCACAGTGATCTCCGCGATATCGCCGAGTATTTCCACGATCCTGTCGTTGTGGAACTCGTGAACCCAGGGTGGATAGTCGGGGTTTCTCTCATCGCTGTTGCCGTTGCCGGTGATCAGCAGAGCCCGGGGCGTCGCCGCCTGGACTGTGCCGGCGGCGAGTATTCCGATCAACAGGGTGCACGCCAGATATTTCATGATTTCTTCCTCTGAGGTCAGTGGTATTTGGAACTGACCTTAGAGGGTTGCGGCGCGGGGGGCTTGTAAAAAACCGAATTAGACAGTTCGGGAACACTCCTTGTAGGAGCGGCCCATGGCCGCGAACTGACTTGGGGAATACATCGAGATCGATCGCGGCCATGGGCCGCTTCTCTAAAGCGGCCCCTGAAGTCAACCACTAATCTGGTTTTTGCACTGGACAGCTGTTACTGAGTTTCAGGCTTCTCTACGTGGTCGCCTTTGGCGCCGACAAGATGTAATC
>NZ_JBOFOC010000013.1:0-1397 GCF_051659245.1 Microbulbifer sp. | reverse complement strand
TATGGTACTAAATAGTGATACCAGCGGGCCGCTAAGCGGCCAGATGCAAGGCGCATTTGCGCCGGCGTAGTCATTCTACGTCAAGCAAGTGCAACGCCGCAGATGGCTGCTTAGCGGCCCGCCCGGAGGGAGCCCCCCAACATGCCCACAGCTGCGTTGCAGCTCTTGAAAATGGAATGACCATTCCCTGCGAGCTGCGCCTAACTGTGGGCAATCTGGGGGGCTCTGGTTTCACTATTTAGTACCATACAGGACACTCGTATCAGCGGCCACCCGCCCCCTGCTGGCGCAAAACGGCAATGGCCTCCACCACCTCTCTCACCACTGCCGGACCACGGTAAATAAAGCCGGAGTATATCTGCACCGCGGTGGCGCCGGCGCGAATTTTCTCCACGGCACCGGCGCCGTCAAAAATGCCGCCGACGCCAATGATCGGAATCTGCCCGCGCAGTTCCCGCGCCAGCTGCGCAATCACCCAAGTGGATTTCTCCGCCAGCGGCCGGCCGCTCAGACCGCCCTCCTCCCTGCCGTGGGGAAGATGGGCCACCGAGGACTTGTCGACAGTGGTGTTGGTAGCAATCACCCCGTCAATCTCATATGCGCGCAACGACTCTGCAATCCGGGCGATGGCCTCGTCATCGATATCCGGCGCTATCTTCACCGCCAGCGGTACCCGGCGGCCGCAGCTCTGGGCCAGTTGCTGCTGCTTCTCCTTGATCTCGCCCAGCAGGCGGTCGAGACTCTCGCCGAACTGCAGGTCCCGCAGCCCTTTGGTGTTGGGGGAGGAGACGTTGGCGGTGATGTAATCCGCATAGGGGTAGACTTTTTCCATACACAGGCAGTAGTCGTCCGCCGCCCGCTCCACCGGGGTGTCGAAATTCTTGCCCACGTTGATGCCGAGCACGCCGCGGTAACGGCGGCGCTTGACCCGCCGCACCAGGTAATCCACCCCCAGGTTGTTGAAACCCATGCGATTGATAATCGCCTCCTCCTCCTGCAGACGGAACAGGCGCGGCTGCGGATTGCCCGGCTGCGGGCGCGGGGTCACCGTGCCCACTTCCACGAAGCCGAAGCCCAGGGCGCCGAGGCCGTTGAATGCCTGGGCATTCTTGTCCAGACCCGCCGCCAGGCCCACGGGGTTGGGCAGAGTGAGGCCCATCAACTCCACAGGGTCATCCGGAACCGGTTTGCTGAACAGGCTGATCAGTCCCAGCCGCTCAGCGGCGCCGATGGCGTCCAGGGACAGGTGGTGGGCCCGTTCGGGATCGAGCGCAAACAGGGCTTTGCGCAGGTATGAATACATGCCTTTCCTTAATAATTCCATCGTTTCTTGTAGGAGCGGGCCATGCCCGCGATCGGACTGGGATTAAGCCACCATCGATCGCGGGCATGGCCCA
>NZ_JBOFOC010000012.1:0-39614 GCF_051659245.1 Microbulbifer sp. | reverse complement strand
CGCGATCGATGTGTGCTATGAAGCTGGATTAATCGCGGGCATGGCCCGCTCCTACAGGGAGGAATCTGTAACCACAACTGTCAGCCGACTAATCCCAACAACAGGAAAACCTGCAGCGCAGGGATGGCAAAGCGCTGGACAATGAACAACTGTCAGCCGACTAATCCCAACAACAGGAAAACCCCCAGCAACAGCGCCACCCCCGCCACCATACTGCCGGTAAGCCAGTTCTGCGCCAGGATGCCACCGGTCCTCTGCTGGGCACTGACGCTATCCAGCAGCCGCTCGACGGCTTTGACCGCGCCACCACGCAGCCGCGCATCGACACGAAAAGCCCCGGCCACTGCACGGCGGACAGCAGCCGGCAGCAGTCGCCGGTACAGCCAGTCCACATCCAGGTTCACCGATGGCAGCTCCGGCGGATACAACCGGCGCAGGTTCAGCCATACGAACGCCAGCGCCGAGAAAAACAGCAGTTGCAGCTGGGTCAGCACATGGGTGACATCGTAGGGGCTGTAGGACACTTCATGGGGCAGCAGCTGGTACAGCGCCTGCGGGTAGATGCCCACCGCGAGGCACAGGACCGCGGCGATACTCATGGCCACCAGCATATTGGTCGGCGGCTCCTGGGCGCGAATGCCGGAATCGTGGGCGAAAAAAGCAAAGTACGGGATCTTGATCCCCGCGTGGTGGAAGACCCCTGCCGCGGAGAAGAGCAGGAGGAGCCACACCCAGTCGTAGCCCTCCGCGATCGCCGCGCTCATCACCAGTGACTTGCTGACAAAACCGCTGAACAGCGGGAAGGCGGAAATCGACGCGGCGCCGACGATGCACAGCACCGTGGTCTTGGGCATGGTTTTATACAGCCCGCCCAGTTCCGAACCGTTGATTTTCCCGGTGACGTGTAACACGGCCCCCATGGACATAAACAACAGTCCCTTGAAGATCACATCGTTGAACGCGTGGGCCACCGCGCCGTTGATCGCCAGCGCAGTGCCGATGCCGATGCCCACCACCATAAAACCCAACTGGTTGATCAGGCTGTAGGCCAACACCCGGCGCAGGTCGTTTTCGATCACCGCGAAGAAAATCGGGAAGCAGGCCATGGTTGCGCCGATATAAACCAGCAACTCGGTCCCCGGGTAGGATCGCGCCAGCGCGTAGACCGCCACCTTGGTGGTAAACGCGCTCAGAAATACCGTGCCCGTGGGGGTGGATTCCGGGTAGGCGTCGGTAAGCCAGTTGTGAAAAAACGGAAAGGCGCATTTGATCCCGAAGGCGAGGAAGATCAGCCAGCCGTACACACCCTCCAGGCCGATATAGGTGAACTCCAGCGAACCGTGGCTGCGACTGTAGAAAACAATCCCCGCCAGCAGCAGCAGGCCGGAAAAAATATGAATGGTAAAGTAGCGCAGCCCCGCCACATAGGAGCGCCCGCTACGCCGCGCCCAGATCAGGAACACCGAGGTGATCGCCAGCAGCTCCCAGAAAATAAACAGGGTCAACAGGTCACCGGCAAATATCGCCCCCAGTGCGCTGCCCGCGTAGAGCAGGCTCACGCTCTGCTGTAGCGTGTCGCGCACATGCAGAGAATAGATCACCGAGATCAGCGCGGCGATATGGAACAGGTAACCAAACAACAGGCTGAGCTTGTCAGCGCGAAAAAACTCCAGCTGGAAATCCATCAGCGCCAACTGGCCGTAACTGCCGGCGGGAGTGAACCACAGATTGACCAGACTCAGCAGCGGCACCGCGATCATCACCAGTGCGCGCGGCCAGCCGCGCAGGAAGAGCGCGAGCAGCGCCGCCAGGAAAAACGGCACAAAGGGGGGAATCTCAAACACTGCCCTGCCCTCCCCCGCTTGTCTCATCCCGATCGGCGAGTTCCACCCGGTCGTAATAGTCCTCCCCGCGCATCAGAAACCCGCGCATCCACTTGGCAACGATCACCAGAACCACGCAGCCCACAAAACCGTAGAGCGGATAAAAGCCCCAGAGCCGTTCGAGGTAATGTTCGGTATGCCGGTGCACGACAAAATCCAGCGCGAACAGCAGGCCGCAAGCGACATAAAACACCTTCAACAGGCGTTGGATGTTCCTGGGGTTGTCGAAAAAATAATGCTTTTCCAGGCTCATACAGATCCTACAACGCAACTTTGATCAGTTGATAAAACGCATTGGGATAGAACAGCAACAGCATACAACCCAAGGTGGTAACGGCTATCGCTAACAGCGACGGCCAGGGCGCCTCGCGAACCGCGACAGGCGGCCCCCCGCTGTCCGGCCCGTTTCCGCTAAAGAAAGCCCGCAGCGGAATAGGCAGCAGGTAGGCAATACTGAGCAGTGAGCTGCCCATCAGCAGCGCCATCAGCAACCACTGGCCCGCCTCCAGGGTGCCCAGCATCAGGTACCATTTACTCCAGGTGCCTCCGGTGGGGGGAATGCCGATAATGCACAGGCTGGCGATAAAGAACGCGGCCATGGTGACGGGCATCTGCCGGCCTATTCCGCGCAGTTGGTGGATCTCGGTCTTGTGCGCGGCCACCAGGATCGCCCCCGCACAGAAAAACAGGGTAATTTTTCCAAAGGCGTGCATCACGATATGCAGCGCGCTGCCGGCAAACCCGGCGCTGGTGGCCAGCAGCGCTCCCATGGTGATATAGCCGAGCTGGCTCACCGTCGAATAGGCCAGGCGCGCCTTGAGATTCTGCTGCCGCAACGCCACCACCGAAGCCAGCAGCACGGAAATGCCGGCCAGGTACAGCAACCACTCGGTGGCCGGGATACTTCGCAGGGTATCCAGGCCGAAGATCAACAGGCAGACTTTCAGCAGCACGAACACTCCCGCCTTCACCACCGCCACCGCGTGCAGCAGCGCGCTCACCGGCGTCGGCGCCACCATGGCCGCCGGCAGCCAGCGGTGGAAAGGCATCACCGCCGCCTTGCCCACGCCGAACACATAGAGCGCCAGCAACACCGACAGCAGCCAACCGGGCGTATCCGCATCGAAGACACCGCCGGGTGTAAAGGACAGCGTCCCGGCGAGCAGCCAGGTGGCGACGATCGCCAGCAGGAAGAAGCCGATGGAAGTGCCCAGAAGAATACCCAGGTACACCCGCCCCCCGGCCCTGGCCTTGTCGGTGCCCGCGTGGGTGACCAGCGGATAGGTACTGAGCGTCAACACTTCGTAGAAGACAAACAGGGTGAAAAGGTTTTCCGCAAATGCGATTCCCATGACCGCGCCGATGGAAACCGCGAACAGGCTGTAGAAGCGCGTCTGGTTCCCCTCCCCGTGCCCGCGCATATAGCCGATCGCATACAGGGTGGTCACTATCCACAGGAAACTCGCGATCAGGGAAAACAGCAGGCCCAGGGGTTCCGCGCGAAACGCCAGGCTCAGGCCCGGCATCAGTTCCAGCCAACGGACTTCCACCAGTTCGCCGCGGAAAACCGGGTCGTAAAGCGAACAGACAGTGGCGAACAGCGCGGTGCCGGCGAGCAGCGAAACCGCCTCGCGCAGGTTCTCGTGGCGGCCCAAAAGCCGGATGCCCGCCACCGCCGCCAGCGGCAACAGAAGTGCGAGTTGCAGCAGGCTCTCGTTGCCGATCACAGGGCACCTCCGAACAGGGTGCGGGAAGCCATTTCAGTGACGGCCAGCGGCAACCGCGTATCGACCCCGAAATACAGGTTGGCCAGTGCCAGCAGCCAGGTGGGTAGCAAAAGACTGAGCGGAGCCTCGTCCGCCGGTTTGTCGGGCGTCTCTGGCAAATGGAAATAAGCGGCTTCCACCAGGCGCCAGACATAGGCGACCGCGAGCAGCGAACCGGCGACCAGCAGCAGCGCCACCAGCCAGTGGCTGCTGTCCACCGCCGCGGAGATCAGGTACCACTTGCTGATAAAGCCCGCGGTCAGCGGCATGCCGATCAGGCTGATACCGCCGATGACGATCGCCCCCATGGTCCAGGGCATACGGCGGCCCAGGCCGCGGAAAGCGGAAATATCGGCGCTGCCGACACGGTAGACCACCCCGGCCAGGGCGAGGAACAGGGCCCCTTTCATCAGCGCGTGGTTGAACAGGTGCAACAGCGTCGCCTGCAGGCCGGCGGCGGTGCCCAGGCCGATGCCAACGATCATATAGCCCACCTGCGCCACACTGGAGTAGGCGAACATCCGCTTGATATTCATCTGGTAGATGGCCACCACCGAAGCGGTCAGCACGCCCAGCAATCCCAACCCGATCAACAAATGTTGCAGCGGTAGTACCGAGAGGGAGAAGTCGATGCCGAATACGCTGACCGTGAAGCGGATCAGCAGGTAGACAGCCACCTTGGTGGCGGTGGCGGCGATAAACGCCGTCACCACCGACGGCGCGTAAGCGTAGGCGTTGGGGAGCCACAGGTGCAGGGGAAACAGGGCCAGCTTCAGGCAGATCCCCACCAGGATAAACGCGAAGGCGGCCAACACCGTTGTCGACGTTCCTATCGCCGGCAGCCGCTCCGCCAGGTCCTGCATATTCAGGGTGCCGGTCACCATATACAGGAAGCCGATGCCGATCAGTAAAAAGGTGGCGCCGACGGTTCCCATCACCAGGTACTGGAAGGCCGCCCAGAGGGCGCGGCGGTCCCGTCCCAGGGCGATAAGCGCGTAAGTGGACAGGGAGGAAATCTCCAGGAACACGAACACGTTGAACACGTCCCCGGTGGCCACGATACCCAGCAACCCGGAAAAACACAGCAGGTAGAGGGTATAGAAAAGTATCTGCTGACCTTCCTCCAGCTCCCGCCGGATACTGGCGTGGGCTGCGGCAAGCACCAGTGTGCCCAGCGCGCTGACGATCAGCAGCACCCAGGCATTGAGAATATCGATGCGGTACTCGATGCCCCAGGGAGCATCCCAGCCGCCCAGGTGATAACTGATCACACCGCCATCGATCACCTGTTGCAACAGCAGCGCGCTGACCGCCAGGGCCGCCAGGCTCACCAGAAAGGTGAACAGCCAGACGAGCCCGGATTTGCGGATAATCAGGCAGGAGGGAGCGGCTACCAGCGGCAATATAACCTGTAGTACGGGCAAATGGGCTAACACTGGCTGTCCCTTGTCTGGCTGTCCCTTGACTGGATGTCCCGCTCTTCAATCGTGCCGTAGGCCTGCTTGATACGTATTGCCAGTGCCAGGGCGAGAGCGGTGGTGGCGATGCCGACGACGATCGCGGTGAGAATCAGCACATGGGGCAGCGGATTGGAATAGAGCTCCACTCCCTCGGCCAGGATGGGCGCGCTGCCGCCATCCACCTTCCCCACGCTGATATAGAAAATAAAAACAGAGGTTTGGAAAATATTCAGCCCGATGATCTTCTTGACCAGGTTGCCCCCGAGGATCACCACGAAGAGCCCGATCATCATCAGTGCAATGACAATCCAGTAGTTGTAGAGGGCCGCAACCAGCATCTACCCCGCCCTCCTTCCGGCCAGTTGCCCGGAGAATACAAAAAATATCAGCATCATCACCGACGCCACGGTAATCCCCACACCCAGTTCGATGGCGATAATGCCGATATGCTGCCCGGTCACCGGGTCCCCGGCCAGGTCGCGGTAATCCAGGTAGTTGTTGCCGGTAAGCATTCCCAGCAGGCCCACGGTGCCGTAAAGCAGCACGCCGATGGCCGCAATCACCTGGACGATCGCATTGCTCACCAGTCTGCCCACCACATCCAGGCCAAACAGCATGGCGTAGAGAATAAACCCCACGGCGAAGATCACTCCCGCCTGGAAACCGCCCCCGGGACCATATTCGCCGTGGAACTGCACATACAGGGCGAACACCAGGATCGGGGGGATCAGTATCTTGCCAATCACCCGGAGTATCCGGTGCCCGTGCATCGGCGACAGAAGCTCTCCCCGCGCTGGCTCACCCTGCGGCGGCAGGGCCATCAGCAGGGCTAACACGCCCAGACCCGCGGTAAAGATCACCACCACTTCGCCCAGGGTGTCGTAGGCCCGGTAACTGGCCAGTACCGAGGTGACGATATTGGGAATGCCGATTTCATTCATCGACTCGGTGATATACCGCGGCGCCACATGCTGTTGCGCCGGGGCGTCAGGCGAACCGAAAGCCGGCATATCCAGGGTGGCGGCCACCAGCAGCGCGCCCACCAGTGTCACCAGCGACAGGGAAAAAAGTACCCGACGGGTATCGGTGCCGGTCTGGAAACGGCCGGTGAGTGACAGGGTTGCGAGCATCAGCAGCGGCGAAATGCCCGCGCCCACCGCGGCCTCGGTAAAGGCCACGTCCACCGCCCCCATGACCATAAAGAAACTCGCCGATAACAGGCCGTAGATACCGGCCAGCATCACCGCGGCGAGCAGATCCCTGGTCCAGGCGATCGCCACGGCGGTCACCAGCAGTAGGCCCAGCAAAGCGATATCAACCAGCAATTCCATCACACGCGCCTCGCAAAAACTCAAATACGGCCGCTGTCCGGCTCCACTTCCACGGCAGCGGAACCGACCTCTTCCACAACCCCGGCATCCGCCTGCCCGTCCACGGCCAGCGCCGGCCGACCCTGCTGCGCCGCCCGCGCCAGGGCGTGGCTGGCGGTGGGGCCGGTAAAGAAAATAAACAGCAATATCATCCCCAGCTTGGCCAGCGCCAGGGACCATCCGGCCATTGCCATCAGGCCGCAGATAATCAGGAAGCTGGCCAGGGTGTCGGTAATACCGGCGGCGTGCATCCGCGTGTAAAAATCCGGGAAGCGCAGCAGGCCCAGAGCGCCGGAGAGCATCAGCAAACACCCCAGAGCCAGCGACACGCCGCTGATCGCGGCAACCGCATTCTCAATCATGTTCCGCCCGCTCCCGCATCGCCGCGTCGTATTCGAAATACCTGAGCACACCGATCACGCTGACAAAGTTGATCAGCGAGTAAACCAGGGCCACATCGAGAAACTCCGGCCTGCCGAACAGGAAACAGATTACCGATATCAACAGCACCGTCTTGGTACCGAACACATTGACCGCGAGAATGCGGTCGTAAATGGTCGGCCCGAGCAAAGCCCTGGCCAGGGCCATGCACATCACAACCAACAGTGCGACAGTCGTTGCGATAAGCATCTATTCTTCCAGCTCTCTGACACGCCGCTCCATCTCCCCGGAGTGCAGCTCCGAGAGCCCCTCCCGGGTGAGGGCGTGTACGATAATGGTGTCACCGTCCAGTCTCATCGCCACGGTGCCCGGGGTCAGGGTGATCGAGTTTGCATAGATCACCCTTCCCATGTCCGTTGTCTGGTTTACCGGTATGCTCCCGATACAGGGGCTGATCGCCGATGGCCCGCGCCAGGCCCGCACCGCCACATCCAGGTTGGCTGCGAGAATTTTCCGGAACAGCCACCAGTAGTATCCCGGCAGTTTCAGCGTGAGGTGGATCGGCTGGGATTCCCGGTCCACGATATCCATGCGGTGGGCGATCCAGGCGACGAAAGCGACGGAAAGCAACCCCAGGGACAACAGCAGCGCCGTGTAATGCCCGGAATTGAACAGCCAGATAAAGGCGAGAATCAGAAATACACTGGCGGTGTGACGCATCCTCTACAGCTCCCGGTCACACCGGTAGAAATCCTCGAGCAGCTTCCGCACCACCATGGAAGCGTCGGCCCCGCCGGGCAGGTCGTAGTCCGCACCGGCCACCCTGTTCACCAGGGTATCCAGCGGCTCGTCGTGGGGAAGGCAGTAGGGGCTGTGCAGGCGCTGTTCGGTCTCCTCGGACAGGCGCACGCCGCGGGTGCGCAGTGCACGTTGCACAAAGGGAGAGGGCCTGGATTCTTCGGCGACGGCAGCGGGAACCGCGGCGAGAAATCCCTGCAGAAACGCCCGGCAGGTGGCGCCGGGTATCGGGTGTCCCCCCTCCCGGTAAGCCTTGCAGGCGGCGACGAAATCGCGCGCGCTCAGAGGCTCCAGCGCGGATGCCTGCGGGCACAGCACCAGCAGGCCCAGCAGGCCGATACAGGCGGAGAGTCGCGGTCTTATTGACATAGTGCTTATTGTTGTCTACGCAAATTTATACTCGGATTGCCGCTAACTGTGGCACCCTTGTTGTAATAAATATTGTCAAATGTGTGAAAAAGTGTGGCAGAACTTGAAAAACAAACTCCTGAGTAGCGCCACCCGGGGCCGCAATACACGGAAATGTGAATTTTTGTACAGCCTTCGCTTGGCCCGGGGTGACCACTTTGCTACAGTCCGGCAATCCGTATAAAAAACAACCCATTGATTATGTCGGCGTCCAAAGCCTGTGTCCTCGTCGTGGATGACGACAGTGATATCCGTTCGCTGGTGTCTGCCCTGCTCACCGCCGAGGGCTATACCGCCCTCTCCGCGGGCGACGGCGACGGGATGTTTTCCCGCATTGCGCAGACGCGGGTGGACCTGATTCTGCTGGACGTGATGCTGCCGGGAAGGGACGGCTTCGAACTCTGCCGGCAATTGCGCGCCGACAACGAAATGCCACCGGTGATCATGCTCACCGCCAAGGACGAGGAAATCGACCGGGTCGTGGGGCTGGAGCTGGGCGCCGACGACTATATCATCAAGCCATTCAGCAGCCGGGAACTCCTCGCCCGTATCAAGGCAGTGCTGAGGCGCGTGCACCAGAGCCCACCGCGAGACAAGCACAACCAGTTCCGCTTCGCGGGATGGCGTTTCAATCCGGCGCAGATGGAATTGTACAGCCCGGACGCCACCGCCATTCCCCTCTCCACCAGCGAGACCGAATTGCTGCTGGCGTTCGTGCAGAATCCGCAGGTCCCCCTCTCCCGCGACCGGCTGCTGGACCTGACAAAGGGCAGGAACAGCTATCCCTTCGACCGCAGCATCGACTCCCACGTGAGCCGCCTTCGACGCAAACTGGGGGATAACGCCAAAAAGCCGGAAATCATAAAGACCGCCTGGGGCACCGGCTACATATTCACCTACCCGGTGGAGACGATGTGACCACCTGGCTGCCCAGCTCCATCAAGTCGCGGGCTGCACTGGTGCTCTCTGCCGCCTTCCTGCTCTCCCACGCGGTCAGCCTGGCGATCTACGAAATCAATCGCGAGAAGACCATTCTGCTCACTGAAGCCACGGATCTCGCCGCGCGGATTATCGGGGTCGTGAACCTCGCGCGGAGTTTTCCCAAAGAGGACCGCGAACAGATTCTCGCCGCCGCCGAAACCCAGTTTCTCACTATGTTTCCGGAGCCGGCCAGCCTGGACGATGAGCGCTGCCGGGACAACGACTTCTCCGCACGGATGTCCGAGTCCCTCGACAGCGCCTTCGCCGACGTGCGCGGATTCGACGCCCGTGTGTGCCTGCGCCGCCTGGCGGCCGCCCGGCTGCTCGCCCGCGGCGATCCCCGGCGCGGTTTCGACGTACTGGTGTCCATCAGCTTTCCGGACGACGAGCGGGCCGTCTTCCACGCCATCCTTCCCGAAGGGGAATCCCTGATCCACGACGCGGTGCTCGTCTACCTGCTGTTCTCCAGCGCGGTCGCCCTGCTGCTGGCCTGGTATCTGATACGCAGGACAGTGGCCCCGCTGGAACAGCTGGCCCAGGCGGCGGACGACATCGGAATGAATATCGACGCTCCTCCCCTGCCCGAGAGCGGCCCGCGGGAAGTCGCCGCGGCGGCCCGGGCATTCAACCGCATGCAGCAACGCCTGCGCAGGCTGGTGCACGGACAAACGGAAATGCTGGCAGCCATTTCCCACGATCTGCGATCGGCGGCAACCCGACTGCAGCTGCGTGCGGAGTTGTTGCGCGATCCGCAGGAGAGCGAGGGCCTGCTCAGGGTGGTCAACGACATGAAGTCGATGATCCAGTCGGTGGTCGATTTCGTGCGGGGCATAGAGCCGAACGAGACACCCCGGCGCATCGATTTCACCGCGCTGGTCGAGAGCCTCGCCGAGGACCTGAGGGAAGAGGGCTATCCCGTAAGCTGCACACACACCGAGCGCGCGCATATCCTGGACTGCCGCCCGGTGGCCCTGCGCCGCGGGCTACAGAATATTATCGACAACGCGGTCAAATACGGCGGCTCGGCGCATATTCGCATGGAAGCAGACCGGCAGGGTGTCTCTGTTCTCATTGAAGACCCGGGACCGGGAATTCCCGAAAACGAACTGTCCGCGGTACTCAGACCTTTCTATCGGCTGGACAAGTCCCGCAGCAGCAAAACCGGCGGCGTGGGGCTGGGTCTGTCCATCGCCCGGAATATTATCCAGGCCCACGGCGGGCAACTCGCTCTGCGCAATCGCGATAAGGGAGGGCTGCAGGCCGAAGTGTACATACCCTTCAAGTGAAGGTTTCCCGACAGCCCCGCCGCACCAGTTTTTAACCCGGCATAAAAATAGAACACCCGCTCGATTTTATGCCGGGTCAATACGCGGGCGCGGGAAAACCCATTCCGCCTGCCGCCAGGCCCCGAGCAATACGAACAGCAGGCAGCCCAGCAGAATGGCGTAAATGGTATGGTCGGAAGCCTTTTCCCCCTCCGGGGACTGCTCCACCTTCTCCAGTTTCCGGCCCTCGACCGGCTGTGCCGAAGGTATTACCGCCGCGGCCGCTTCAATCGCCGGCAGCGACAGCTCCAGACCGAAGCCCCCGGCGCGCTCGGTGATAAACTCGCGCAGTTTTTCGTTGTCCGCCACCAGGTCGTACTGATTCACCAGCTGCTGGTAGCGCTCAATCAACTGCTTAAGAGTCTCCGGTGCGGCATTCCAGTATTCCTTGCGGCTCGCCTCCAGCATACGCTCCAGAATTGCCGCCTGCGCCTTCGGGTCCACCCGCTCGAACCACTCGTTGATTTGAAGCTGGTATTTGTCTCCGACGTAGATTTCAAAGAACTCCTGCCACTGGTCGTCGCGAACCAGGTTTGGGTCCATTACCTGCCAGCCGAAGAAATTGCTTACGCTGCCGGCCATACTCACCGCGCCGCTGCACCCCTCTTTCATCATTTCACCAATCCAGCGCGGATGATGTTGACGCGTACGCAACTCTTTGGCGAGAAACTTGGCTGCATCTTCGGTTTTGGGACGCTTCGCGTCGCGCAGGTTACTGATGTACATCTCCGGCGAAACTCCGTCGATACTGCGCACCGCCAGTGCCAGACCGCCGAAATACTGGAACGGATCGTCCGAGGCCAGCAGGCCGTAGACGTTGGGGGAGCGTGAGAACAGGGCCACATCGGTGCCGCTCAACGTTTTCGCGTACAGGTCGACGCCCCGCGGGGCCTTCTCTCCCCAGCGGTCATGGTCTTCGCCATAGAAGTAACCCATGCGCGCCAGATAGAGATCCGCCAGCTTCGCATCCTTCTAACAACTGCCAATAGAGACGCAGTTTTGACAGCCAACAATAACCGCCGCTGTCTCGCATCGGCGGCGGTTATTTTTTGGCAGTCGCAACTGATCCTGGAAATCATCTTCCACCGCTGCGAACTGGTCACCGAGAGCGGCAAAGTAGCGCTTACGCGCGGCTGCGCCCTCCCTCGTGCACTACCCGGTACAACAGCGGCAATACGAACAGCGTCAACAGCGTCGAGGAGATGACCCCGCCGATCACCACCGTCGCCAGGGGCCGCTGCACCTCGGCGCCGGTACCGGTGTTGAGCGCCATGGGTACAAAGCCGAGGCTGGCCACCAGTGCGGTCATCAGCACCGGGCGCAGGCGGATCATGGCGCCGTCGACGATGGATATCAGCAGCTCTCCCCCCTCCTGGCGCAACTGGCGGATAAACGACAGCATCACCAAGCCGTTCAGCACCGCCACGCCGGACAGGGCGATAAAGCCCACCCCCGCGGAAATCGACAGCGGCATTCCGCGCAACCACAGGGCCAGCACGCCGCCGGTGAGCGCCAGCGGCACACCGGTGAAAATAATCAGCGCATCCCGCAATGAGCCGAAGGCGGTGACCAGCAGCATCAGGATTACCGCGAGGGTCACCGGCACCACCAGGGACAGGCGCCGGCTGGCGGATTCCATCTGCTCGAAGGTGCCGCCGTAATCGAGCCAGTAGCCCGGCGGCAACTGCACCTGGCTGGCAACCCGCGCCCTGGCCTCGTCCACGAAGGAGCCCAGGTCGCGGTCGCGCACATTGGCGGTCACCACCACCCGGCGCTTGCCGTTCTCGCGGCTCACCTGGTTGGGGGCCGGGGCCATCTCCAGGCGGGCCACTTCCCCGAGCGGTACGAATCCGCCAGCCGGCAGGGATACCGGCAGGTCGCCGAGGCGGTCCAGGTTGCGGCGGATATCCTCCGGCAGGCGCACCACCAGTTGGAAACGGCGGTCGCCCTCGTAGATCAGTCCCGCGCACTCGCCGCCGATGGCGGTGGCCATCAGGTCCTGCAGTGTCTGCAGGTCCAGGCCGTAGCGGGCGAGTTCGATGCGCTTCGGCACCACTGAGAGCACCGGCAGCCCGTCCACCTGCTCGATGCGCGCATCCGCGGCACCGTCGATGTCCTGCACAACCGCGAGGATCTCTTTCGCCGATGCCACCAGTTGATCCAGATCGTCGCCGAACACCTTGATGCCCAGGTCCGCGCGTACGCCGGAGATCAGTTCGTTGAAGCGCATTTCGATGGGCTGGGTGAACTCGTAGTTGTTGCCGGGCAGTTGGCGCACCGCCGCCTCGATTTCATCGATCAGTTGGTCCCGGGGTTTGTCCGGGTCCGGCCATTCAGTGCGGGGCTTCAGGATCACGAAGTTGTCGGCCACGTTCGGCGGCATGGGATCGGTGGCCACCTCAGGGGTGCCGATCCTGGCGAACACCTTGTCCACCTGGGGAAAGGTTTTGATGCGCTGCTCGAGGGTTTCCTGCATGGCCACCGACTGCTCGAGCCCGGTGCCGGGAATGCGCAGCGCGTGCAGGGCGATATCCCCCTCGTTGAGCTGGGGAATAAACTCGGCGCCCAGGGTGGTGGCTAGCCAGGCGCACAGCGCCACCAGCAACCCGGCGGCGGACAGCACCAGCCGGCGCGCTTTCATCGCCGCCAGCAGCAGCGGCCGGTAAAAGGACTTGGCCGCGATGATCAGGCGGTTTTCCCTCTCGCTCACCCTGCCGGTGAGGAACACCGCCACCGCCGCCGGCACCACGGTCAGCGACAATACCAGGGCCGACAGCAGCGCCATCACCACCGTGGCCGCCATGGGGTGGAACATCCTGCCCTCCACCCCGGTGAGCGAGAACAGCGGGATATACACCACGGTGATAATCAGTACTCCGAACAGGCTCGGGCGGATCACTTCATTGGTGGCGCGAAATACCAGTTCCAGCCGCTCCTGTAGTGGCAGGGTGCCGCCGTGACGGCGCTGGGCCTCCGCCAGGCGGCGGATGGCGTTCTCGACGATGATCACCGCGCCGTCGACAATCAGGCCGAAATCCAGCGCGCCCAGGCTCATCAGGTTGGCGGATACGCCGGTTTGCACCATGCCGGTGATGGTGGCCAGCATCGACAGTGGAATCACCGCTGCGGTGATCAGCGCCGCGCGGAAATTCCCCAGCAGCAGGAAGAGCACCGCGATCACCAGCAGCGCGCCCTCGATCAGGTTTTTCCGCACCGTGGCGATGGCCTTGTCCACCAGGGTGGTGCGGTCGTACACCGCCTCCAGGCGGACACCTTTGGGCAGCGAGGGCTCGATCCTCTCCAGCGCCGCGGCCAGGTCCCGGGCCACGGTGCGGGAGTTCTCCCCCACCAGCATCATCGCAGTACCCAGCACCGTCTCGCGGCCGTCGCGGGTGGCGGCGCCGGTGCGCAGCTCTTTGCCGATGGCCACCCCGGCGATATCGGCGATTCTTACCGGCGCGCCGTCGCGGTTGGCCACCACGACGTTTTCGATATCGGCGATCCCCTCTAGTTGCCCCGGCGAGCGCACCAGCAGCCGACGCCCGTTGTTCTCCACGAATCCGGCGCCGCGGTTGTCGTTGTTGCGCCGCAAGGCCCCGGTCACGTCTTCCATGGAGAGGCCGAAGGCGAGTATTTTGCGCGGGTCCGGCGTCACGTGGTACTGCTTGTCGAAACCGCCGATGGTGTTGACCTCGATCACCCCGGGCACCAGGGCCAGCTGCGGGCGGATGATCCAGTCCTGGATCTCCCGCAGGGCGGCGGTGTCGTAGGGCCGCCCGTCCGGTTGCGCGGCGCCCGGCAGCGCCTCCACCGTGTACATGAAGATCTCGCCGAGGCCGGTGGCGACGGGCCCCATCTCCGGTTCCAGCCCCGGCGGCAGCGCGCCCTTGATGGCGCCCAGGCGGTTGTCGATCAGGTTGCGGGCAAAGTAGATATCGGTGCCCTCCTCGAACACCACGGTGACCTGCGACAGGCCGTAGCGGGACAGGGAGCGCGTATAGGCCAGGTTGGGCAGACCCGCCAGCGCCGTTTCCACCGGGTAGGTGATACGCTGCTCCGCCTCCAGCGGCGAGTAGCCGGGGGCTTCGGTATTGATCTGCACCTGCACATTGGTGATATCCGGCACCGCGTCGATGGGCAGTCTCTGGTAACTCCAGATACCCGCCCCCATCAGCACCAGTATCAGGGACAGCATCAGGTAGCGCCTTTCTATAGAGAGGCGCAGTATGGCTTCAATCATGGCTGGCCTCCGTCAGTGGGCATGTTCCGCGGCAGATTTCTCGATATCCGCCTTGAGCAGGTAGCTGTTGGCGGTGACATAGCGGTCGCCGGGCTTCAGGCCGCCCAGCACCTCGGTCACCCGGCCATCGGAGCGGCCCAGCTCCAGCGGCCGCGCCTCGTAGCTGTCGCCCACCGCGACGAACACCACCCTGCGGTCGCGCAGCGGCTGCAGCGCGCGATTCTCCACCACCAGCGGCGCGCGCACCCGGTCGACAAGCACCCTGCCCTGCAACATCAGGTCCGGCGGCCAGCCGACCTCGCGGTTGTCGATGGGGGCTCGGGCCAGCACGAACGGTTGGCCTGCCGCGGCGGGCACCAGGTTGGCGATCTGTGTCCCGACCCTTTTGCCGTCGGCCTCCAGCGTCACCTTCTGGCCGCGGGCGACCTGCGCCCGCTGTGCGGGAAAGACCCGCAGCTCCACCCACAGTTGGTCGTAGTTGGCGATGGTGAACAGCTGGCGGTCGCCGCTGTATTCGCCCCGGCTCGCCCGCTTGTCGATCACCAGACCATCGATGGGCGCGGTGATCGGGTAGACCTGCAGGCTGTCGTTGGACTCCACCTCGGCCAGTGTCTGGCCCTTTTTCACCCGGTCGCCAATCTCTACCGCCACGGCGGAGATGGGCCCGGGAAAACGCGCGCGCACATGGCTGAGACTGCCGTGGGCCAGCGCCGTTACACCGTAGAGGGTGAGCGATAGGCGGATTTCGCCGGGGCCGGCGACGGCGGTTTCGATGCCCAGCTTCGCCGCCATCTGTGTGTCTATCCGCACCCTTTCCTCGCGGGTTTCATCGTGTGCGCTTTTGTGGTCGCCGTGGCCCCCTTCGCCGGAGGCCCAGGCGACCATCGCTGTGGACAGCAGCACTGCAATAACCGGCAGCGCCGCGAAAACTGTTTTCGATCTGTTTCTGGTATTCATCGCAAATCCACTAGGTCTATTTGCCGGGTTCCGCCGCCGCAGGCAGCAGCGGCGCGGCGGTCATCTGTTCGATTTCGGCGCCGTAGCGCAGCGCGGCGCCGGCGGCCTCGATCTTCGCGCGGCGGGCGCCGATCAGTTCCTCCCGCGCCGAAGCCCACTCCAGGTAGGAATAGCGGCCGCGGCGGTAGGCCCGCCCCACTTCCACCAGCGCCTCGCGCAGGGTCGGCACCACCTCGCTGCGCAGCGTCTCCACCGCCGCCAGCGCCCGCTCGCGGCCGCTGACCGCGCGGAACAGGCGGCTCTTCAGCCGCAGCAGCGCGGCCTCGCGCTCGACGGCAACCTGTTCCCGCTCCGCCATCGCGGTGGCGACGGCGCCGGCACTGCGCCGCGCCGGAAACAGCGGCAGCTCAAAACCCGCCACCAGGGTGGTCTCGTCGATTTCCCGGGAGCGGCGCACACCCAGGGACCAGCCGATATCCAGGTTCGATTCCGCCTCCGCCAGGCGCAGTTGGGTCTGCCGCAGGCGCTCCTCGGAGGCAAAGCGGGCTATGGCGGGATTCTGCCGGGCGTGGGCGTAGAGTTCGGCAAAGCCGGCGGACGGGGGAAAACGATAGAGTTCGGCGGAATCCAGGCGAAAGGCGGCATTCTCCCCGCCCCAGAGGGAGGCCAACGCCAGCTTGTGGTACTCCAGCAGGCGCTCCTCCGACTCTACCGCGAGGCGCGCCCGGGCCAGCGCCGCGCGGGCGCGCAGCATCTCCGAGCGGGGCGAGGCCGCCGCCCGAACGCGCCGCTCCACCGCCCTCAGGGTATCGCCGGCAAGGGTGACCGAATCCCGCGCCAGCGCCAGCCGCTCCCGGGCGGCCAGCACGTCCACATAGCGGCGGATTACCTCGCCGAGCAGATCCAGGGCCACGGCCTGCTGCTCCGCCAGCAGCAGGTCGCGCCGCGCGGAGACCACATCCACCCGCGCCCCGCGCTGGCCGCCCAGCTCGATCACCGAGGACAGGGACACGGTCAACTCCGCGTCGTCGGCACCGCCCTCGCCGCCGAAGTTCTCCAATTCGGTGCCGAGTGCCAGCGGCGGCCGTAGGGCGGCGGTCTCCGCTTTACCCGCCAGCGCCGAATCGCGAAAGCGAAATACCGCCAGTTCCGGATTCTGCACCAGGGTCCGGTCGATAGCCTCGGCCAGGGTGAGTTGCGCCACAGCGTCCGGCTCAGCGGCCGGGACCTGCGACATCCACAATATCAACGGCGCCAGCGCCAATAGCGCGGCACGTCGACTGAGCGCGCGAATTGCGCGCGCAAAGCAAGACAACATAGATTGCTCCCAAATTACGTCGTGAAAGGCGCGCGCAGATTGCAGGCGCGCGCGGGATCAGGGCGCAACTCAGGCTATGGGCGGGCGGAAAAGCGCGGAGAAGTAACCGGAGGAAAAAGAGGGATTATTGGATTCGCGCAGCACGCGGCTGCCGGAACCGAAAAAGCGCGGAGACTGGCCGACGATGCCGACGACGCTGACACCGTGGCAGTGGCAGCAGTGATGACAGAAGTCCGGCCCATCCGCATGGGAGGATGGCTCGGGCACGGCGGCACCCGGTTCCAGGTCGGCGGAAACGAATACGGTTTCGGCGCCGTCCAGGTGGTGCGGCGCCACATGGGTGGCGATATCCTGCAGTTGTTCGTGGCTATCGTAGAAAGCCACCGCGGTCTGGAAGACCAGCAGCGCAATCAGCAGATAGCAGGTTCGAACGGCGTTCATCGCGGATGTGGATCGCTTGCGGTGATAGGGTGCGTTAACTTTAGCAAAGCGGCCCCCTGCCCTCAACTCGAGCGCGCGGCAAACAGGTTGTTTTACAAAACCACTGTCCGTGCTCCGTTGAGTAAGACCCGCTGTTCGATATGCAACTTAACCGCGTGCGCCAGCGTCGTAGCCTCGGTATCGTGCCCCAGTACCACCATATCCGCGGCTGTATGGGCGTGGGTGACAGGCTTGACGTCCTGCGCGATGATCGGGCCTTCATCCAGGTCCGGGGTCACATAATGCGCGGTGGCGCCGATCAACTTCACCCCGCGAGCATGGGCTTGGTGGTAAGGCTTGGCCCCTTTGAAGCTCGGTAAGAATGAGTGGTGTATATTGATGGCCTTGCCTGCAAGCTTTTGACACATATTGTCGGACAGCACCTGCATATAACGGGCGAGCACCAGCAGGTCCACCCGCTCCATTTTCATCAAGCTCAGGATCTGTGCCTCCTGTTGCGGCTTGGTTTCCTTGCTGATAGGAAAATGGTGGTAAGGGATACCGTACCACTCCACCAGTCCGCGACAGTCGTCGTGATTGGATACCACCCCGACAATGTCCGCCGGCAGCACACCGGACTTCCACTTGGTCAGAAGAACGTTCAGACAATGATCGTACTTGGAGACTGCCAGCAATAATCGGGGGCGATAATCGAGCGGCGTAATCCGGTATTCCATGTGGAATCTGTCGGCCAATTGTGCAAACTTTTCTTCAAACAGGGAAATATCCACGGACAGGAAACGGTCATCAAACACCTTGCGATAAAAGCAGGTATTATTTTGCGGGTCGGTGTAATGGGAGGAGCCGGTGACGAAAGCGCCGTTGTCAAAAAACAGCTTGGATACCTCGGCAAAGATGCCGAGTTCGTCCGGGCATTTGTAGGTCAGCACATATTGGTTTCTGTCTGTCATTGCGATAGTCCTCGGACTAAAAGACGTGTTGCACAAAACGTCGGCCTGACTGACTCCGTCGATACAGAGCTCAGTCAATCCGGATTAACACTCGATCACATTGACCGCCAGCCCTCCCAGCGAGGTCTCTTTATATTTTTCCTGCATGTCGAAACCGGTGTCGCGCATGGTCTTGATAACTTTGTCAAGGCTGACAAAATGCGAGCCATCACCACGCAATGCCATTTGTGTGGCGTTGATGGCCTTCATCGCCGCCATGGCGTTGCGCTCGATACAAGGCACCTGCACCAGCCCGGCCACCGGATCACAGGTTAGGCCCAGGTTGTGTTCCATGGCGATTTCTGCGGCGTTTTCCACCTGTGGCGGAGAACCGCCGAGCACTTCCGTCAAGCCGGCGGCAGCCATGGCGCAGGCGGAGCCCACCTCACCCTGGCAACCCACTTCGGCACCGGAAATGGAGGCATTTCTTTTGCACAGGATACCCACTGCGGACGCCGCCAGCATAAAGCGAATGACACCGTCATGAGAAAGGTCTTCACAGAAGTTCGTATAGTAGTGCAAGACCGCCGGCACGATACCTGCCGCGCCGTTGGTAGGGGCGGTCACCACCCTGCCACCGGCGGCGTTCTCCTCGTTGACGGCAAGGGCGTAGAGGTTGACCCAATCCATGGCGTTGAGAGTGGAGGCAATAATATTGTCGTTTCCACCGGCCTCCAGTTTACGATACAGCCCCGGCGCCCTTCGCTTGACATTCAAACCACCGGGCAAGTAGCCCTCATGCCTGATTCCGTTCTGCACGCACTCGCGCATGACCTCCCAGATGCCCAGGATACCGGCGCGAATCTCCGGCTCAGGACGCCAGTACTTTTCGTTTTCCATCATCAACTGACTGACTGACAGTTGATGTTTCTGACACAATTCCAGCAGCTCCTGAGCGCTGTCAAAGTGATAGGGCAAATCAACGCTTTGCGTTTCCACCTCCCCTGCCTGCGCGGTTTCCTCATCGACCACAAAACCGCCGCCGATAGAGTAATAGGTTTTGCTGTAAACAGGATCTCCTGTCTCATCCACGGCCGTCATGCGCATGCCATTGGGATGATAGGGGAGGGATTCCCCCCTGTGAAAAACCACATCCTCTTTTTCGACAAAGGCAATACTGTGTTTGCCCAATAGAGACAACTGCTGAGAATCCCGGCTGGCCGCCAACCTGGGTTCCACCGAAGCGGGATCAACCGTATCCGGGGATTCGCCCATCAATCCCAATACCACCGCCCGATCGGTTCCATGGCCCACGCCGGTGGCACTCAGGGAACCGAACAGATCGACACGAATGCGCTTGATTTGATCCAGTTTCCCACGTCCATCCAGGTCGGACACGAATTGCAGTCCCGCCCGCATGGGGCCAACGGTGTGGGAGCTGGAGGGGCCGATACCGATCTTAAAAAGATCAAATACACTGATGGACATAGTCGTTTGCTACATTGGGTTATTATTCGCGATAGACTGGGAAGTCGTTGCAGAGTTGCAGCACTTTGCTTTTGACTTCGGCAATCCTGCTCTCGTCTTCGAGGTTATCCATGATCTCGCACATCCAGCGCGCCAGTTGCCGCACCTCGGCTTCCTTGAGCCCACGGCTGGTAACCGCCGGCGTACCCACACGGATGCCACTGGTGACAAAAGGCGACTCGGGATCGTTGGGCACGGCATTTTTGTTGACGGTGATATTAGCGCGCCCCAGGGCGGCGTCAGCGTCTTTGCCGGTGATGCCCTTGTCAACCAGGTTGACCAGGAACAAGTGGTTGTCCGTGCCGTTGGAAACAATGTCAAAACCGTTGCTGATAAACTCTTCCGCCATGGCACGGCTGTTGTTCACCACTTGTTGCTGGTAAACCTTAAAGCCGGGCTCCAATGCCTCCTTAAAAGACACCGCCTTGCCGGCAATGACATGCATAAGCGGACCGCCCTGCTGACCGGGAAAGACGGCGGAATTCAGTTTCTTCTCCAGATCCGGGTTGCTCTTTGCCAGAATGAGGCCGCCGCGAGGACCGCGCAGGGTCTTGTGGGTGGTGGTGGTGACCACATCGGCGTAGGGTAAAGGCGAAGGATAGAGACCCGCCGCCACCAGACCGGCCACGTGGGCCATATCCACAAATAAATAGGCGTTGACGCTGTCGGCGATGGCGCGGAAGCGCTCCCAGTCGATCTCCCGTGAATAGGCGGAGAAGCCGGCCACAATCATCTTGGGTTTGTGCAATAAGGCCAGGGACCCCACTTCGTTGTAGTCGATCTCGCCGTTTTCATTGATGCCATATTGCGCGGCTCTGTACATCTTTCCGGAAAAACTCACCGGTGAGCCATGGGTCAGGTGGCCGCCGTGGGCCAGGCTCATGCCCAGCACCTGGTCACGGGGATTTAGCAGCGCCATATACACGGCGGCATTGGCCTGGGAACCGGAATGCGGTTGCACATTGACATAATCGGCACCGAATAGCGCTTTCGCCCGCTCAACAGCCAGGGATTCCACCCTGTCCACATGCTCACAACCGCCGTAGTAGCGTTTGCCCGGGTAACCCTCGGCATATTTGTTGGTGAGACAAGTGCCCTGGGCCTGCATCACCCGCTGGCTGGTATAGTTTTCGGAAGCGATCAGCTCGATATGTTCCTGCTGGCGGCGTTCTTCATCGACGATGGCGCTCCAGAGTTCGTCGTCATAGCCTTCAATGCGATCGTCTTTATTAAACACGTTGTGTGCTCCTTTTGTATTTGTAAAAGCTATACATCGCCCTGTTCAATACGGCTGCCGAATTCGCGGCCGGCATCCAGCAACCACGCCGCCAGGTAATCGGCAAAGCTGCGCCGGACAACCAGATCCAATGAACCGTCGGCTCTTTTACTCACCAGCGCCGTTGCTTTGGCCATTGTGGTCTGCACGCAGCGGCCCGGAGAAAAATTTCTGAGATGAAAATCGTAAACGCTGGATTTTTTCAGCACCGTTTCCACTCCGTCGCCACTGAGATTAATCAGGGTCTGGCCACCGCTCACATCCACAACGGAGAAATGCCCCTGCAGAGTCCGGCGCAAACGTGCTTCCGTGTCCGCTTCGGTACCGCCGGGAACAATAACCAGCCACTCGGTGGGCCCCAGCCAGTAGATGCTGGTATCACCGTTCGCCTCGTAATGTCCCGGCTCAGTGGGAAGCTTCACACCCAACACGGCTTCCACCCCCTCCAGGAACTGCTTATTCTCCGGATCGCCACGCAGGTTGAGATGCCCCTTCAATGCGGTCTCGCGAATCACAATACCACTGGAATCTTTCCCCTGTTCCCCACTGTCCTTTCCCAGAAAGTAATGCAGCGGAGTTTCAACGCTTACGGCGACTTCTGCAGCCGGTTTTTCCTGAACGACATCAGACATTCTGGCGCTCTCCTTTGGGGTCGTAAAAAATGGAACTGACAATTTCAGCGGCAATGGTGCGGCCGTCGGCCAGGGGACAGTGAACCACCTCACCCATTCGCTTGAGCCCGCCCTTGACCACCGCCAGGGCGATGGAATGCCCCAGGTTGGCACTGTAGTAACTGGAGGTCACGTGGCCCTGCATGTCCATGGGCAGTGGCTGATCGGGATTGGCGACAATCTGTGCGCCCTCGGGTAGCACTGCTTTGGGGTCCAGGGTTTTGAGCCCCACGAATTGCTTGCGATTCTCGCGCTGGCAATCGCTGCGTTGCAGTGAGCGTTTGCCGATAAAGCTGAAAGGCTTGTCGTTCTTCACCACCCAGTTCATGTTCATATCCTGGGGGGTCATGGAACCATCGGTATCCTGGCCGGCAATAATGAAGCCCTTTTCCGCCCGCAGGACATGCATGGTTTCCGTGCCATAGGGTGTGATGCCGAACTCCTTGCCCGCCTCGATCAGTTTCTCCCAGACGTGGCGGCCGTAATGGGCGGGCACATGCACTTCAAAGGACAACTCACCGGTAAAGCTGATGCGAAACACCCGCGCCTTGACACCGGCCACCGTGCAGTCGCGCCAGTCCATAAATTTGAAGGCGTCGTTGGAAAGGTCGATATCTTCACAGACCTTTTCGATGACCTTGCGAGCGTTGGGGCCGGTGACCGTGGCCGTGGCCCAGTGGTCGGTGACCGAGGTGAAGTACACTTCCAGTTCCGGCCATTCGGTCTGTTGCCACAGCTCCAGCCAGGCCAGTACGCCGGCTGCACCACCGGTGGTGGTAAACATCAGGTAGTGATTTTCGCCGAGGCACGCGGTGACCCCGTCATCAAAGATCATGCCGTCTTCTTTTAACATAATGCCGTAACGGCACTTGCCGGGGGCCAGCTTCATAAAGGCGTTGGTGTAGATGCGGGTGATAAACTCCGCCGCGTCCGGACCCTGAATGTCGATCTTGCCCAGAGTCGAGGCATCCAGAATCCCCACGCTGTTACGCACCGCCAGACACTCACGGTTGACCGCGTCCTGCATGGTCTCCCCGGTTTTGGGGTAATACCAGGGGCGCTTCCACTGACCGACGTTCTCCCACTCGGCACCCTGCTCCAGATGCCAGCGATGCATGGCGGTGTAGCGCTCGGGATCAAAGAGCTCCCCGACGTCCCGACCGGCGATGGCACCGAAGGTGGTGGGTGTATAGGAAGGCCGGAAGATGGTGGTACCGGTTTCCGGAATGCCCTGCCCCAGCGCCTTGGCCAGAATTGCCATGCCGTTGATATTACCCAGTTTTCCCTGATCGGTTCCGAAGCCCATGGCGGTGTAGCGCTTGACGTGCTCCACCGACTCGTAGCCCTCGCGGGCGGCCAGTTCGATACCGGCGGCGGTAACATCCAACTGGAAGTCCACGAACTGGCCGGGCGCGCGGCTGGTGCGCTTGGTGTGAGGCACCAGGAACAGCGCCTGCTGGGGCTCTTGCGGAAGCTCCCGGGTATCGGGCACAACAAAGCTGATCTTGCCGTCGCCGAACCCCGCCCGATGCGCGGCTTCGACTCCGGCGTAAGCGCCCTCCTGCAAACAGCCCGCCAGGGTATAGGTGCCTTTGGCCGCTCCGGCGGAACGCTCCCGCTGTTTGGATTCGCCGGGCAAAAAGCCCACCACCTCGTCGCTCCAACGGGGCTTGGCACCGGTGTGGGAGCTGAGGTGTATCGCCGGACTCCAGCCACCGGAACAGGCGATCAGGTCGCAGTCCAATTGACGGGTCGAACCGATGACGGCCGTGCCCTCTGTATTGAGTGGTGCAATGACTGCACCCTTCACGCGCTTTTTGCCCAGTGTTTCTATGACGCCGTGCCCACCGATGACTTCGATGCCCAATGCCGCGGTGGCTTTTACCAGTGCCCCGGATGGGTTCGCACGGGAGTCGACTACGGCCACCACTCTGCGGCCACTCCTGTGCCAATCGATAGCCGTCTGGTAAGCGTTGTCGTTCGTGGTGAACAACACCAGTTTATTGCCGGGAGCCACGCCGTAGCGATTGACGTAGGCAGACACCGACGAAGCCAGCATCACGCCCGGCACATCGTTGTTGGCGAACACCAGCGGCCGCTCTATAGCTCCGGTGGCCAATACCACCTCGCCGGCACGCACCCGGTGCAAACGCTGGCGGGCACCCGCCGCCGAAGAGAGACCCAAATGATCGGTGCGGCGCTCCAGAATCGCCAGGAAATTGTGGTCGTAGTAGCCGAACACTGTACTCCGCGGCAGTAATTGCACGTTGTCGAGGCTGCGCAATTCGGCCACTGCGCCGGCAATCCAATCCGCCGCGGCTTGATCGTCGAGGGTTTCCGTCGACGCCAGCAGACTGCCGCCGAACTCGTTCTGCTCGTCGGCGATGATCACCCGCGCACCGGTGCGCGCCGCCTCGCGCGCGGCCATCAGGCCCGCCGGTCCCGCGCCCACCACCAGCACGTCACAGTGCTGGTTGAGCTTATCGTAGATGTCCGGATCGGCCTCCGCGGGCGCCCTGCCCAGGCCCGCCGCCTTGCGGATATAGTGCTCGTAGGTCATCCACAGTTTCTTCGGGCGCATGAAGGTCTTGTAGTAAAACCCCGGCGGCATCAAACGCCCCAGCGCTCCCATAACCCCCATCACATCGAAGTCGACGCTGGGCCAGCCGCCGACGCTGCAGGCTTCCAGCCCTTCGTACAGTTCCACCTGGGTGGCCCGCAGATTGGGCACGGTCTGCGCGTCGCGTCCCAACTGCACGATGGCGTTGGGCTCTTCGGCGCCGTGACCGACAATGCCGCGGGGACGACCGTATTTGAAGCTGCGCCCCACCACGTCGATGCCATTGGCGAGCAGGGCCGCGGCCAGCGTATCGCCGGCGAAACCCTGATAGCGCTTACCGTTAAAAGTAAAGTGGATCGGTTTGGCGCGATTGATGCGCCCGCCTGCGGCGATTCGGTTTGCCTGCATCATTGCGCTTCTCCAGTTTTAACGGCTTCACTGACTCGGGGTTGCGCACCCATGGGATAGGTTTCCAGAATTTCGTAACTCACCGTATTGCGGGTGACATTGAAATAGCGCCGGCAACCCGCCACGTGGTACCACATCTCGTGGTGAATGCCGCGGGGGTTCTTGCGGAAAAACAGGTAGTCTCCCCACTGCTCATCGGACAGGGCTTCGGGGTCCAATGGGCGCTGGATATGGGCTTCCCCGCTGTAGCTGAACTCCTCTTCCTCGCGCGTTTCCTGACAGTAGGGGCAGTAAATTTGAAACATGGCAGCTTCTCCGTATCGTCAGGGTATCAGTGGGCCACACCGGCGGCGCCGTGCTCATCGATCAGCGCGCCGCTGTAGAAGCGGTCGATGGTAAACGCCTCCGCCAGGGGATGGGGCCGGTCGTTGGCCACGGTATCGGCGAACACGTACCCGGAGCCGGGCGTGGATTTGAAGCCGCCGGTCCCCCAGCCGCAGTTGAAATACAGCCCTTGTACAGGCGTTTTGCTGATGACCGGGCAGGCGTCCGGACAGGTGTCCACGATACCGCCCCACTGTCGGTTCATACGCACACGGCTGAACATGGGGAACAGCTCACAGATGGCCTGCAGTGTGTGTTCGATCACGTGAAAGGAGCCGCGCTGGCCGTAACCGTTGTAGCTGTCCGCCCCGGCCCCGATCACCAGGTCGCCCTTGTCGGACTGGCTGATATAACCGTGAACCGCATTGGACATGACCACGGTGTCCAGGCACGGCCTCAAAGGCTCGGAGACCAGCGCCTGCAGCGGACGCGACTCGATCGGCAGCCTCAGTCCCGCCATGGCCGCCAGCGCCCCCGAATTGCCCGAGGCCACACAGGCCACCTTGCGCGCCCCGATAAAACCCCGGGTGGTTTCAACGCCCTCCACGGCGCCGTTGCGGCGGCGGATACCGGTGACTTCCGCCTGCTGAATCAAATCCACACCCAGGGCGTCGGCGCCGCGGGCATAGCCCCAGGCCACCGCATCGTGCCGGGCGACGCCGGCGCGGGGCTGCCAGGAGGCACCGAGTACCGGATAGCGGCTGCTTGGCGAGCAGTTCAGCAGTGGTACGATTTCCTGTACTTCAGACGTCGTCAACGCGAAACTGTCGATGCCGTTGAGTCGATTGGCGTTTACCCGCCGTTCGATATCGCGCATGTCCTGCAGGGTGTGGCCCAGGTTGAGCACGCCGCGCTGGCTGAACATGACGTTGAAATTGAGCTCCTGACTCAGGTTCTCCCACATTTTCATGGCGAATTCGTAGAGGTGGGCCGCCTCGTCCCAGAGGTAGTTGGAGCGGATAATGGTTGTATTTCGGGCGGTGTTGCCGCCGCCCAGATAGCCCTTCTCGACCACAGCGACATTGGTAATGCCATGGACTTTGGCCAGGTAGTAGGCCGTTGCCAGCCCGTGACCGCCACCGCCCACAATGACCACGTCATAGTCAGGTTTGGGTTCAGGGCTGCGCCAGGCGCGCTGCCAGTTCTCGTGGTAGCTCAGTGCGTTCTTAATCAGGCCCAAGCCGGAGTAGCGGCTCTTGGCGGAAAAAGGCTTCATAGAGGGGCACCCTGTGACGGTGGTTGGTAGATAGCCATTTGAGCAATTCACGGGTTTTGGCGATAGAAAAAAACTGTCGACTTTGATGTATAGGAGCGACATAATCATGTCGCTTCCATACAAGAAATGACGCCTATCTATTAGAATATACGCGCCACCAGTTGTAGACTATTTCTCCTGATCCATTCATACGACCCAATGCCGACCATCGATAAAGTTCCAGCAGCCACCCCTTCCCATCTCTCCGTAGGCTTTGTGCTGCTGCCCCACTTCACCCTCTCCCCTTTCGCCGCCTTTATCGACGCTCTGCGCCTGGCCGCCGACGAGGGTGACCAGAGTCGACAGATCAATTGTCAATGGACGGTCATGGGCAGCAGTCTTGACAATATCGCCTCCAGTTGCGGGGTTAACGTGCAGCCCTGGGAAACCTTTCGCGATCCGGATGAATTCGACTATATCGTGGTGGTCGGCGGCCTGCTCCACCGGGGCCCTACTGTCAGCCAACCGGTGATTGACTATCTGCAACAGGCCGCAACAAAACATGTAACCCTGGTGGGGTTGTGCACCGGTTCTTTTGCCCTGATTCGCGCCGGACTGATGAACGGGCGACGCTGTTGTGTCAGCTGGTTTCACTACAGAGACCTGTTGGCCGAATTCACGGGCGTGATCCCCGTTGCCGACCAGCTCTATGTCGATGACGGCGACCGCATCACCTGTGCCGGCGGCACGGTCAGCGCCGACCTGGCGGCCGCCATTATCGAGCGCCACCTGGGTCTGAGTTGGGCACGCAAAAGCCTGCGTATACTGGTAATGGATCAGCCGAGACCGGCCAACGCGCCGCAGCCCCAACCCGCAGCCAACGATTACGTGGTGGAAAACAAATGGGTAAAACGGGCACTCTTACTGCTGGAGCAGAATATGAGCCGCCCCCTGTCCACGGAAGAAATTGCCACTCGTTTAAATCTGTCCAAGCGTCAGCTGGAGCGGCTCTTTCTCAACGAAACCGGCGAGAGTCTGCAGAGACTGTATCGCAATATCCGCTTGCGTTACGGCCTTTGGTTGTTACAGAACTCCGAACGCTCCATCACCGATATCGCCCAGGAATGTGGTTTTGCGGATGCGGCACACTTTTCCCGGGCATTTCGTACTGAATTTGACAAGAAGCCCACCGAATGCCGGCAGGCTCATTAGGGGCAGGAGCAGTTCGGGGCTTAACTTAGTGCCATTCTGAACAGACTCTAAATCCGGCTGATTCGCTCCACCGCCCGCCGGGCGAGGGGATCGAGTCCTTCACCCCCGCTGTGCAGGTGCCCGATAATCTGCGCCTTCATGCGGCGCGCCCAGAAGCGGCTCAGGTGATTCGCCACTGCCTCAAGCGCCTCCTCATCGGCCTTGCCGTGATCCAGGTTGGCGGCAATCTGGTTGGCCATGCGAACCAGATGTTCCAGTTTTTCAGTACTCATGGTGTCCGTTGCTCCAATGTTCAATCGGATCAGGTATAGATGACATGGCGGTTGGTGCGGGCGAAGCCGATCAGGGTCATACCGGCCTCCCGGGCCAGCTGGATCGCCAGGGAAGTGGGAGCCGACAAAGCCACCAGCAGATTGACGCCGACCTGGCTGGCCTTTTGAACCATCTCATAGCTGGCGCGGCTGGAAACCAGCACGAAGCCTTCCGCCGGATTCATCGCCGCAGCGCCGCCAGGCCGCTGCAACACCCCGATCAGCTTGTCCAGGGCGTTGTGACGGCCCACGTCCTCGCGCACCAGTTGAATATGGCCGTCACGCTCGCACCAGGCCGCGGCGTGTACTGCACCGGTCAACCCCTGGAGGGCCTGCCGCGCGGTCAGCGTCTCCAGCGCCCGCTGAATGGCGGCATTTTTGAATTCATGCCGGGCCCCGGGCCGGCGCTTCCCCGCCCCGGGTACCGGCCGGATCGCCTGCTCTAGGGATTCGGCCCCGCAGAGTCCACACCCGGTGCGACCGGTCAGGTTGCGCCGCCGCTGCTTGAGTTCGGCGAAACGACGGGACGAGATGGTCATGGCGATTTCAATCCCTTCGGCGCGCTCGTTCAACACCAGATCGCGAAGTTCGCCGGGCCCTTGCAAAATGCCCTCGCTGAGACTGAAACCCAGGGCCAGATCCTCCAGGTCGCAGGGGGTGGCCATCATCACCGCATGGGAGACACCGTTGTATACCAGTGCAACGGCGCACTCCTCGGCCACCTCATCGCGGCGCCGCCTCAGCGCCCCCTGCTCCCAGCATTGCACCGTCACCGGCCGGTGCCCCTGAGGCGAATCGCCCGCTGCGGTCATCGGGTACAGTGGCACCCGGCCGTTCATCACTCGCCCCCCACCGCGGCCTTGCGCTGGCGCAGCAGGCCCAGTTGTTGCTCCGTGAATGAGCTGTGGCGCCGCTGCCAGTCGGAGGGCTGATTGACCTTGCTTACCTGCACTGCCGTCACCTTGTACTCGGGGCAGTTGGTAGCCCAGTCGGAGTTGTCGGTGGTAATCACGTTGGCGCCGCTGGCCGGGTGGTGGAAGGTGGTGTACACCACCCCCGGTTGCACCCGTTCGGTGATCCTGGCACGCAGCACCGTCTGGCCCACCCGGCTCTGGATGCCGACCCAGTCACCGTCGTGGATGCCGCGGTCCTCGGCGTCCACCGGATGCAGTTCCAGCACATCCTCCTGGTGCCAGGCCACATTGGCGGTACGACGGGTCTGGGCCCCCACATTGTATTGGCTCAGAATCCGACCGGTGGTCAGCAACAGTGGGAAGCGCCGGTTCACTTTTTCTTCCGTCGCCACATACTCCGTCACCACGAAATGGCCCTTGCCGCGCACGAATTCGTCCGCATGCATGATGGGCGTGCCCGCAGGGGTTTCGTCATTACAGGGCCACTGGATACTGCCCAGTTCATCGAGCCGCCGGTAGCTCACGCCCTTGAAGGTGGGCGTGAGGCGGGCGATCTCGTCCATGATCTCGGACGGATGCCGGTAATCCATCTCGTAGCCCAGCGCGCGGGCCAGCGCTACGGTCGCCTCCCAATCCTCCTTGCCGCCCAGCGGCGGCATCACCTTGCGCACCGGCGAGATGCGGCGCTCGGCGTTGGTGAAGGTGCCGTTTTTCTCCAGGAAGGAAGCCCCCGGCAGGAACACGTGGGCGAATTTCGCCGTTTCGTTGAGGAAGATATCCTGCACGATCAGGCATTCCAGGGACGACAGCGCCGCTTCCACGTGCTGGGTATTGGGGTCGGACTGGGCGATGTCCTCGCCCTGGCAGTACAACGCCTTGAAGGTGCCTTCGATGGCGGCGTCGAACATATTGGGAATCCGCAGTCCCGGCTCGCTGTCCAGTTGCACCCCCCAGGCGGCTTCGAACAGTGCGCGGGTAGCGTCGTCGGAAACATGCCGATAGCCGGGCAGTTCGTGGGGGAAGGACCCCATGTCACAGGAGCCCTGCACGTTGTTCTGGCCCCGCAGCGGGTTCACCCCGACACCGTCGCGGCCGATGTTGCCGGTGGCCATGGCCAGGTTGGCGATCCCCATCACCATGGTGGAGCCCTGGCTGTGCTCGGTCACCCCCAGGCCGTAGTAAATGGCGGCGTCGCCGGCGCGGGCATAGAGACGCGCGGCGGCGCGCAGCTCGGCGGCGGGGATACCGGTTACGGACTCGGTGTGCTCCGGCGAGTGACGTTCCTCGCTGACAAAAGCGCGCCACTGTTCGTAGGCGGGCTGTTCGCAGCGCTCGGCAATGAACGCCTTGTCCTCCAGTCCCTCGGTGACGACCACATGGGCCATGGCGTTGATAAAGGCCACGTTGGTGCCGGGCCGTAGCTTCAGGTGATGGCTGGCCTGCACGTGCGGGCTCTTCACCAGATCGATCCGGCGCGGGTCCACCACGATCAGTTTCGCGCCTTCGCGCAACCGGCGTTTCATCTGGGAGCCGAACACCGGGTGCCCGTCGGTGGGGTTGGCACCGATTACTACAATCACATCGGATTTGAGCACCGAGTCGAACGGTTGCGTACCGGCGGATTCGCCCAGGGTGGTTTTCAAGCCGTAACCGGTGGGCGAGTGGCACACGCGGGCGCAGGTATCGACATTGTTGTTGCCGAACACCGCGCGCACCAGCTTCTGCACCAGATAGGTCTCTTCGTTGGTGCAGCGCGACGAGGTGATGCCCCCGATACTCTCGCGGCCGTATTGCTGCTGAATCTGCCTGAGCCTGTCGGCGGCGAAGCCGATCGCCTCCTCCCAGGATACTTCGCGCCAGGGCCGATCGATGGACTCGCGGATCATCGGCCGGGTAATGCGATCCCGATGAGTCGCATAACCGAAGGCGAAGCGTCCTTTCACGCAGGAGTGGCCGTGATTGGCCTGCCCGTTCTTGTAGGGCGTCATGCGCACCACTTCGCTGCCTTTCATCTCCGCCTTGAAGGCACAGCCCACCCCGCAGTAGGCGCAGGTGGTGACCACACTGTGTTCCGGCTGGCCCCGCTCGATGACGCTGCTCTCCATCAGGGTGGCGGTGGGGCAGGCCTGCACGCAGGCACCGCAGGACACGCACTCGGAGTCCATGAACGCCTCGTTCTGGCCGGGGGACACCTTCGAGTCGAAACCGCGCCCGTCGATGGTCAGGGCGAAGGTCCCCTGCACCTCCTCACAGGCGCGCACACAGCGGGAACAGACGATGCACTTGCCGGGGTCGAAGGTGAAATACGGGTTGGAGGTATCCTTCTCCGCCCCCAGGTGATTCTCGCCGTCGAAACCGTAACGCACTTCCCGCAGGCCCACCGCCCCCGCCATATCCTGCAGTTCGCAGTCGCCGTTGGCGGCACAGGTCAGGCAGTCCAACGGGTGATCGGAGATATACAGCTCCATTACATTGCGGCGCAACCGGGCCAGCTTGTCATTCTGGGAATGCACCACCATGCCTTCGGCCACCGGGGTGGTGCAGGAGGCGGGCAATCCGCGGCGCCCCTCGATCTCCACCGCGCACAGGCGGCAGGAGCCGAAGGCTTCCAGGTTATCGCTGGCGCAGAGTTTGGGGATCTGGATGTTCGCCTCGGCAGCGGCGCGCAGAACGGAGGTGCCTTCCGGCACCGTCACCTCGAAGCCATCGATACTGAGGGTGACCTGTTTTTCCGACACCCGCGCCGGGGTGCCGAAATCTTTCTCTTTCAAATCGACAGAGGGATTGAAATATTGAATCATGGCGTTTCTCCGCAGGCTTCCGGGCGCTCCAGGTCTTCGGCAAAGTGGTCGACGACGCTCATCACCGGAAAGGGCGTCATGCCACCCATTGCACACAGGGAGCCATCGATCATGGTGTCACAGAGGTCCTTCAACAGCTCGATATTGGCCGCGCGGTTCTCGTTGCGGCGAATGCGGTCGATCACCTCCACGCCGCGGGTGGAACCGATGCGGCAGGGCGTGCACTTGCCACAGGACTCCACGGCACAAAACTCCATGGAGAATCGGGCCTGCTCCGCCATGTCCACGGTGTCGTCGAACACCACTACCCCGCCGTGCCCGAGCACGGCGCCGGCCTCGGTAAACGCCTCGTAGTCCAGCGGCGTATCCCACTGGGATTCCGGCAGATACGCCCCCAGGGGACCGCCCACCTGCACCGCCCGCATGGGGCGGCCATTGGCGGTACCGCCACCGAAATCCTCCAACAGCTGCCGCAGGGTCAGGCCGAAGGCCAGTTCCACCAGGCCACCGCGCCGGATGTTCCCCGCCAACTGTATCGGCAATGTGCCGCGGGAGCGACCCATACCGAAATCCTGGTAGAAGTGCCCCCCTCTTTCGAGAATCATCGGCACCGCCGCCAACGACAATACGTTGTTGACCACGGTGGGCTGTCCGAACAACCCCTTGATGGCCGGCAGCGGTGGCTTGGCGCGCACCAGACCGCGCCGGCCTTCCAGACTCTCCAGCAGGGAGGTCTCCTCACCGCAGATATAGGCGCCGGCACCGAGCCGGACTTCCAGGTCGAACACCCTGCCGCTGCCGCGGATGTCGGCCCCCAGAAACCCGGCCTCATAGGCCAGCGCGATGGCCTCATTCAATACCTGGTGGGCGTGGGGATACTCGGAACGCAGATAAATGTAGCCCCGGGTGGCCCCCACCGCGAGCCCGGCAATGGTCATGCCCTCGATCAGCACGAAGGGGTCGCCTTCCATGATCATGCGGTCGGCGAAGGTTCCGGAGTCCCCTTCGTCGGCATTGCAGACGATATATTTCTGTTCGGCCGGGGTGTCCAGCACCGTCTGCCACTTGATGCCGGTGGGGAAAGCCGCCCCGCCCCGGCCCCGCAGGCCGGAGGTTTTCACCTCGTCGACGATGGCCTGCGCCGTCAACTCCAGCGCGCGAGAGAGCCCCAGGTAACCATCGTGGGCCCGGTAGTCATCCAGCGATACCGGGTCGATCACGCCCACCCGGGCGAAGGTCAGGCGCTGCTGTCTCTGCAGAAAAGGGATTTCCCCGGTCGGCCCCAGGCAGGTCCGGTGGCCTTCATCGCCCGAAAGGAAGCCAGCGTCGAACAGATCGGACACTTCTCCGGGTTTGACCGGGCCATAGGCCACCCGCCCCCGGTCGGTTTCCACCTCCACCATAGGCTCCAGCCAGTAGAGCCCCCGGGAGCCGTTGCGCACGATCCGCACATCCTCCCCCCGCCGCGCCGCCTCGGCTGCGATGGCCCGCGCCACCCGTTCTGCGCCCACCGCCAGGGCACCGGAGTCGCGGGGAACAAACACTCTGATACTCATTTATTTCACCTCCACTGCGACCGTTTGACACTCGTCCAGCAGGTCATCGAACGCCTGTGAGTCCATGCGCCCGAAGATCTCGTCCCCCAATCGAATGGACGGCGAGCAGGCACAGTTACCCAGGCAGTACACCGGCTCCAGGCTGAACTCGCCATCCGGGGTTGTCTGGTGGTAATCGATACCCAGGCGCCGTTTGACGTGGGCCTCCAAGTGGCGTGCGCCCATGGCCTGGCAGGATTCGGCGCGGCAGACCTCTACCCGATGGCGACCCGGCGGCGAGGTGCGGAAATGGTGGTAGAAGCTGATCACCCCGTGCACCTCCGCGCGGGAGAGGTTCAAGCGCTCGGCGATCAGCGTCACCGAGTCGGGGGGGATGTACCCCAAGCCATCCTGAATGCCGTGCAGAACCGGCAGCAGGGCACCGGGCTTGTCTTTCAACTGATCGATGATCTCGGCGACCGCCCGGCGGTCCCATTCGGTGTCGCGGCGCATGCTGCCCTCGCTTTCCCGGCTCAAAATATGCAAAAACTTGCATATACGCGGTTTTTATAGGGTTTGTTGTAGGATAATGACGCTATGTACATTACCATCAGCGTTTACATCAAAAAATATGCATTTTTATGCCTATTGGAAAAATACAAATCACCCCCGCCTGGACCTTCAGCGACGACGACGGCAACCGGCTGGACCCCCAGCTTTTTCCGCTGTTGCGGGCCCTGCACAAGCAGGGAAAACTGACGGCGGCGACGCGCCAGGTGGGCATTTCCTACCGCCACGGGTGGAATTTGCTGAATAAATGGTCGGCGTTCTTCGGCCACCCCCTGGTGGAACTACAAAAGGGGCGCGGCGCTTCCCTGACGGCCCTGGGCGAGAAGCTGCTGTGGGCGGAACAGCGGGTCAAGGCCCGCCTGGGTCCGCAACTGGAAAACCTCGCATCGGAGCTCAACCTGGCACTGCACCAGGCATTGACGGACATCAATCCGGTCTTGCGCCTGCACGCCAGTCACGGCTATGCCGTGGCGCTGCTGCCGGAGTTCGCCCGCGAATTTCAACTGGACCTGCAGTACAAAAGTGCGGTCGACGCCCTGGCCGCCTTAAATCGCGGCGCCTGCGACATCGCCGGGTTCCACGTACCGACCGAAGTGATCAGCGACACCCAGATGGAGGCCTACGGCCGCTACCTGAAGCCGCGCACCCAGCGTATCCTCGGCTTCATCGAGCGCCGTCAGGGCTTGATGGTCAAAGCGGACGACCCCGGATCGATTCGCGGTATTGCAGATCTGGCCAGGCCGGGGGTGCGCTTTATCAATCGCCAGAAAGACTCGGGCACCCGCTCCCTGTTGGACGAACTGTTGCGCCGCGAAGGTGTGCCCGCGGATCGCATCGCGGGCTATGACGACGAGGAATTCACCCACTCCGCGGTGGCCGCGTTTGTGGCGGCGGGAATGGCGGATGTGGGCTTCGGAGTGGAAGCGGCGGCGCGCCAGTTCAGTCTCGACTTCCTGCCCTTGACCACCGAACGCTACCTGATGGTCTGCCACCAACGCACCCTGGAGCAGGATGCCGCGCGGCTTTTCCTGGCGATGATCCGCAGCGCGCCATTTCACCAGGCCGTGGGAAAGCTGCCGGGCTACAAATCCACTCACTGCGGCGAGATTCTGCAGATGGACACGGTCTTGCCCTGGCTGGCGCGCCGCTGAGCGACACCCGGCCAAGACTCAGAGTGCGGTAGGGTGCGGCGCGCGCACCATTGGCCGGAACGGTGCGCACGGCGCACCCTACGACTGCGGGGGCCTTTATTCGCCTGCAGGGCAGGCTCCCACAGCGCCCCGATCCGGACTTCGAAAACTCAGCAACCATTTATACACTTTGATGCGACGCCAGAGCAGCAACAGCAGCGCCACCGCCAAGTACACCGCCGGCTCCATCCAGCCGCTCTTTACCGACCACCAGAAATGCCAGCAGCCCAAAAGCAGGACCACATAGGCAAAGCCGTGGAGCTTTTTCCAGTGTCTCCCCATCAGCCGCATCAGCTTTGGAATCGAGGTAAGCGCCAGAGCCAGCAGCAGTACCCAGGCCATAAAGCCCAGCAGAATATAGGTGCGCTCTATCAGCTCGCCGCCAATCAGGGACCAGTCAAAAGCGAGATCCAGGGCCAGCCAACTGGTAAAATGCAGTGAGGCCCAGGTAAAACACCATAACCCCAGCGGGCGGCGCAACCGGTTCAATTGGCCGGTGGACAGCCACCGGGCCAGCGGGGAAACCAGCAGAGTCAGTATCAGCAATCGCAGGGTGCCGATGCCCAGGAAATGTATCAGCTCCTTTACCGGATCGCCGCCCATCAACCCCGCGTTTACCGCATAGAAGAGCCACAGCAGCGGCAGCGCCGAGCCGATATGCGCCGTGACCTGCAAAATAATCGCCAGGGTTTTGCGAAACCGGAGCGGCCGGATTCCGGATTGCTGTTCGAGAACGGCCATACGCTAAAAGTATTTTCTCAAGTTCATTTGTGAGTACAGGGACGCCACCTGGTCGCCGTAGCCATTGAACGGCAGTGTTTCCTGCCGGGTGACCGACAGCGGGCCGCCCGGGCCGATAAACCGCTCCGTGGCCTGGGACCACCTGGGGTGGTCCACCGCGGGATTGACATTGGCATAAAACCCATACTCGTTCGGGGCCAGGATATTCCAGGTGGTGGGCGGCATCTTTTCCAGCAACCGTATTTTGACGATGGACTTGATTCCCTTGAAGCCGTATTTCCAGGGCACCACCAGCCTGATCGGGGCGCCGTTCTGGGGTGGCAGGGTCTTACCGTACAAGCCGACGGTCAGAATAGTCAGGGGATTCATCGCTTCGTCTATGCGCAGTCCCTCGACGTAGGGGTAATCGATACCCCCGCCCAGGTACCGGCTTTTTTGTCCCGGCATCTGCCCGGGATCGTACAGTGTTTCAAAGGCGACGTATTTCGCCCGGCTGGTGGGCTCGAAACGCTGGAGGAATTTGCCCAGTTCAAAGCCGATCCAGGGGATCACCATGGACCAGGCCTCCACGCAGCGCATGCGGTAAACACGCTCCTCCAGCTGCGATTCGGACATCAACTGCCACACATCCACTTTGCCCGGCTTGGCGACCTCCCCTTCGACGGTCAGCGTCCAGGGCTCCACCTTCAGCGACTGGCTGTTGCGGGCCGGGTCTGTCTTGCCGGTGCCGAATTCGTAGAAGTTGTTGTGATTGATGGCCTTGGCTTCTGGTGTCAGGGTCAGTGAGGGCCCGGGAGAGTGCGGACTGAATTGCAACGCCTTGCGCTCGGCCGCCTCCCGCTCTTCAGAATCCGATGACAGGAAATCGAGCAAACCGGCGTAAGCACCGCCCGCGGCCAGCATGCCGCCGAGGCCGATGCCTTTTAACAGCGTGCGGCGATTCAGGTAGGCGGTCTCGGAAGTGGCACTCCCCTCCGCCAGATCCCCCCGCTTCTTGGTCTTTATCAACATAGACAGATTACTCCGCCAGTTCCGCGCCCGGGTTATTTCGATAGACACAATCGACGTTGTGACAAAGTAGGTTGTGGAAAGTTGGAATCAGCTTCCCCAAATCCGCTATCGGGCCGGCTTCCCGGTACTTCCGGGCCGCACAGCGGCGATAATACGTTTGTCTGGCACCAGGGCCATTTTCTTACACAATTGCCCTGCGCCGCCCCCGGCGGAACCCAGCCCGAGGGTTTTCCGTACCTTCAAGGCGCTGGCGGAAACCGCACCACATTCAAGTTGAGCGGCCGCTCGTCGCGCGAGGCGCGACCCGGGGAGGACTGTCTAGCTCCCGAGCCTATCCCGGGCCTTCTGACCAAGCGGCAAATTACCGTCATATCAAAAGCTTACTGTAACAATTTAAAGTAAAAACTATTGAGCAGCCCGGCTTCGCGTCGATCAACTCGCAAACCGTGGTACGCAAGAGCAAATCGCCGCCGGGAAAGGGAATTCTATTCCCCCGAAGGCTCTTTGGGGGCATCAACTGTCCCGAATTGGACTCATTTCATGCCTTTTGGAGCTTTGTGCCTTTATACTTGTCCTAAGCTATATCTCGCCGCCGCCACTCCGGGCGCTGGCGAACTGTGAAGTAGGACGTATTAAAGAGACCCTCTATGCTGACCAATCGGATCGCCGCCCTGTTTTCCGGCCTCTTAATCCTCACCCTGACCCTGCTGCCCGTGGCCACCCTGGCCGAAGCGGATGCCCTGCAACCGGAGGAGGACCAGGGCAGTACCGCCCGGGAGATCGTCGGCAAACTCGAGATGCTGCACTACAACAAGCTGAAACTCGGCGACGAGATGTCCGAGAAGCTATGGGACGAATATATTGAGGCCCTGGACCCCACCAAGAGCTATTTCCTGGCTTCCGACATCAACGAGTTCCGCCAGTGGCGCACCAAGCTGGACGACGAATTACGCACCGGCCAGGTAAACCACGGTTTCGAGATCTACAACCGCTACCGCCTGCGGGTAACCGATCGCCTGAACAATATCCTTTCCCAACTGGATAAGGGCCTGCCCGAGTTCGACTTCGACAGAGACGAATCCCTGGAGGTGGACCGCGAGGACAGTCGGTGGCCCGCCTCCATCAGCGCCGCCGACGAACTGTGGCGCAAGCGCCTCAAATCCAGTGTGCTCAACCTGCGCCTCGCCGGCAAAGACGATGAGGAGATCCGCGACCTGCTCACCCGCCGCTACACCGGCCAGCTGAAGCGGGTGAAGCAGCAGAGCAGCGACGACGTGTTCGAGCTCTATATGAACTCACTCACCCGCCTGTACGATCCCCACAGCAACTACCTGTCGCCGCGCTCGCTGGAAAACTTCAACATGAGCATGTCCCTCTCCCTGGAGGGCATCGGCGCCGTGCTGCAGATGGAGGATGAATATACCAAGGTGGCCCGCCTTGTCGCCGGTGGTCCCGCGGATCGCACCGGCAAACTCAAACCCAACGACAAGATCGTCGCCGTGGGCCAGGACAAGGAAGGCGAGATGGTCGACGTTGTCGGCTGGCGCCTGGATGACGTGGTGGAACTGATTCGCGGCGCCGCCGGCACCTATGTTCGCCTGGAGACAATCCCCACGGGCGGCGACGGCAGCCACCGGACCATCCTGATCAAGCGCAGCAAAGTGAAGCTCGAGGACCAGGCGGCGAAAAAGGCGATTTTCGAATTCTCCGACGGAGAGAAGAACTACAAGATAGGCGTGATCAACCTGCCGACCTTCTATATCGATTTCGAGGCCTATCGCCGCCGCGATCCGAACTACAAGAGCACCACCCGCGATGTGGCCAGGCTGCTCAACGAGCTGGAAGAGGAGAACGTCGATGGCGTGATCCTGGACCTGCGCAACAACGGTGGCGGCTCCCTGCAGGAGGCCACCATGCTCACCGACCTGTTTATCGACCAGGGCCCGGTAGTGCAGATCCGGCATGCCAACGAGCAGATCTCCCGCCATAACCGCTCCCGCTCCCGCGCCATGTATCGCGGGCCGCTGATGGTGCTGATCAACCGTCTGTCCGCCTCCGCCTCGGAAATTTTTGCCGGTGCCATCCAGGACTACAACCGCGGCCTGGTGGTGGGCAACCAGTCCTTCGGTAAGGGCACCGTGCAGACCATGGCGCCGCTCAAGGAGGGCCAGCTGAAGATCACCCAATCCAAGTTCTACCGGGTATCCGGCGACAGCACCCAGCATGCCGGGGTGACCCCGGACATTCCCATGCCGCAACTGATCGATACCGAGAGCGTGGGTGAGAGCGCCTACGATACCGCCCTGCCCTGGGATCGCATCCACGCCGTGCCACACGCCAAGTACTTCGACCTGAAGGAACTGCTGCCGGCGTTGGTCAGCAAACACAATCAGCGCACCGCGACCGATCCGGATTTTGTTTTCCTGCGCGAACAGTTCCGGTTCGAGCGGGAGCGGGCCGACCAGGAGTCCATTTCCCTCAACGAAAAGGCGCGGGAAGAAGAGCGCGAAGCGCTGAACGAACGGCTGCTCACCATGGAAAACCGCCGCCGCAACGCCAAGGGGCTGGAGCCCTACGAGAGCTTTGAGGCCCTGGAGGAAAGCGAATCGGACGACGTCGCCGCCCTGGGTGGCGACGTGGAAATCAAGCTGGAAGACGATCCGATCCTGAACGAGGCCGGTTACATCATGGCGGACTTTATCGGCCTGAACAAAAAGGCCTCCAAGGCGCCACCGCAGGTGGCGAATTTCTGAAAAGACGGGACTCGGGACTCGGGACTCGGGACTCGGAAAAATAGTAGAGTGGATAAGCTCCAAACGCATCCACCAACCAAGGCGGCGGATGCGCCAAGGCTTATCCGCCCTACAAATTCTTGAACAACAATCGCGGTCCACGGCCGCCAGGATTTTTTTTTTTGGGTCCTCAGCGGAATCTGTGGGTTTGAAACCCGCTCAATAGGGGCTCCGCCCCTAGCCGCTAGGGCTTACCCCGCCCTCGCCGGGAGGCAGGTGGGTGGTGCCCACCCACCTGCTTGAGGGTGTTGGCCGGCAT